>JBDSSU010000303.1:0-3789 GCA_039928635.1 Opitutaceae bacterium
GCCTACCTCGAGCCGCCGGTCGGCAAGGCGAGCTTCGACCTGCTGAAGATGGCGCGCGAAGGCCTGATGCTTCCGCTCCGCGCCGCGATCAATCAGGCGAAACGGGAAAAGAAAACGGTGCGCCGGGAAAATGTGCGTGTGCGGCAAAATGGCGCCACGCGCGCGGTGAATCTGCACGTCGTCCCACTCAAGAACCTCCCGGAGCGCTGCTATCTGATCTTGTTCGAGGAAGCGAAGGCCGGGCGCTCGGTCCAGGACGCCACGCCCCCCGAGGCGCGCGCCGCGATCGCGAAACCAAGCCCGGCCTCGAACAGCGCCGCCGTCCGCCGCGTGGCCGAACTCGAGCGCGAACTCTCCGAGACCCGCGACTACCTCCAGTCAATCCAGGAACAATTCGAGGCGTCCACCGAGGAACTCCAGGCCTCCAGCGAAGAAGTCCAGTCCGCCAATGAGGAACTGCAAAGCATCAACGAGGAGCTGGAGACCTCCAAGGAGGAGCTCGAATCCACCAACGAGGAGCTGACGACCGTCAACGAGGAGATGTCCAACCGGAACATCGACCTCAACAGCCTCAACAACGACCTGAACAATCTCCACGTCAGCATCGACACCGCGATCCTGGTGCTGGGGCGCGACCTCACCCTCCGGCGTTTCACGGTGCAGGCCGAAAAGATTTTCAACCTGCTCGCGACCGACGTGGGCCGCTCCTTGAGCGGCATCCGGCATAATCTCGATTGCCGGGATCTGGAGGAGTTCGTCCGCGAGGTCATCGACACGGTGAGCGTCCGCCAGCGCGAAGTGCGCGACAAAGACGGCCATTGGTATTCCCTGCGCGCGCGGCCTTACCTGACGAACGATAACAAAATCGACGGCGCCGTGCTCGTGCTCGTGGACATCGACGCGCTCAAACGGAGCGAGGAGGAGATCAAAAAGGCGCAGGTATTCGCCGACGCCATCCTCCAGGAAGTGCCTCCGCTCCTGATTCTGGAGAACGATCTCCGCGTCGTGGTCGCCAACGAGGCGTTCTACGAACATGTCAAAGTTTCGCCGGCTGAGACCGAACACCGCATGGTCTACGACTTGGGCAATGGCCAGTGGCAGATCCCGAAGCTGCGCACTCTGCTGGAGGAGATTCTCCCCCGGCACCGGTTTTTCGATGATTTCGAAATCACCCACGATTTCCCCGGCCTGGGTCGCCGCACGATGCTGCTCCACGGCCGCCAGCTGGACGCGGTGCAGCGGATCGTGCTGCGTCTCGAGGACGTGACGGACCGGCTGGAGGCTGAAGCCGCCGTGAAGCGTTCGGAGATCCGTTACCGCCGTTTGTTCGAGGCGGCGAAGGATGGCATTCTGATTCTCGATCCCGTGAGCCGGCGCATCACCGACGCCAATCCCTTCATGACGGAGTTTCTGGGCTATTCGTTCACGGAATTTGTGGGCAAGGAACTGTGGCAAATCGGTCTGCTGCGAGATGAGGAGGCCAACAAGGAGGCGATGCGTGAGCTCCAGGAGCGAGGGATCATCCGCTACGAAAATCTGCCGCTGAAAACCAAGGCCGGCGAAAAACGGGAAGTCGAGTTCGTGAGCAACCTTTACGACGCGGGCGGCCTGTCGGTCATTCAGTGCAATATCCGCGACATCACCCAGCGCAAAGCTACTGAGCACGCCTTGGAGGCGAGCGAGAAGCGCCTCGCCGCGGTGCTGGAGCAGCTCCCGGTCGGCGTCTGCCTCTTCGATCCCGATGGTCGGATCATCCTGAAGAACTCGATCATGGGGCGGTTTATCCGGGACCAGTTGCCGTCGCAGGACCTGCAGCGCGTTTCCCGCTGGTCAGCCTCGACCCCCGAGGGCCTGCCGCTGCCGCTCGACCAGTGGCCGGGGGTGCGTGCGCTGCGGGGCGAGACCGTTTCCCCCGGCGTCGAGTTCCGCTTCGAGGGGGACGACGGGCGCAAAATCTGGACCTCCATCAGCACCAGTCCGCTGCGCGACCTCGACGGCGCGATCGCGGGGGCGGTTGTGATGGTGGAGGACATCAACCGGCAAAAGGAGATGGAGGAGCACCTGCGCGAGAGCCGGAAACGGGTGACCCGCATCCTGGAAAGCATCACCGACTCGTTCTACGTGGTGGATGCGGAGTGGCGGCTCGCCGACATGAATGCCGCAGCCCGGCAGACCTTCACGGCCAATGGCGTGGACCCGCTCGGAGTGATCGGGAAAAATTTCTGGACGGAGGCTTTCCCCGAAACGCGCGGCACCCGGCTGGAAGTGGAATACCGCCGGGCCATGAGAGAACGCGTCAGCGCCGAATTCGACTACTACTTCCCGCCTTGGAAGCGCTGGTTCTCCGTTCGCGTCTATCCCATCGAGGAGGGCGGCCTCACCATCTATTTTCACGATATCACCGAGACCACGGCGGCCAACGCCGCCCTGCTTCATGGCCTCGAAGTCCTGAAGGTCGCGCAAAGCGCGGCCGAGCGGGGGAGCCGCGCCAAGGACGATTTCCTCGCCGCGCTCTCCCACGAATTGCGCACCCCGCTGACGCCGGTGCTGATGGCCGCGGCCGCCCTGCGCGAGGACGAGCGACTGCCGGCCGACGCCCGCGAACAACTGGGGATGATCGAGCGCAACATCGCCCTCGAAGCGCGCCTGATCGACGACCTGTTGGACCTCACCAAGATTTCGCATGGCAAACTCCAGCTCCGCGCCGAACTTTGCGACACGCACTCGCTCATCGGTCTCGCGATTGAAATTGTGCGCAAGGACGCCCAGGAAAAAGAGATCTCCATCGAGCGCGTCTTCGCGGCCCAGCACAGCGGGCTCCTCGCCGACCCGGCGCGCTTCCAGCAGGTCATCTGGAACCTGTTGCGCAACGCCGTGAAATTCACGCCGCGCGGCGGCAGCATCTCGATTCGCACGAGCGAAGAAAAAACGCCCGAAGGCGCGCGGTGGCTCCGCATCGAGGTCGTCGACTCGGGCATCGGGATCGATCCGGCGGTGCTCGATCGGATTTTTCTGCCTTTCGACCAAGGCGGCCTCGTCGGCGACCATCGTTTCGGCGGGATAGGTCTGGGCCTCGCCATCGCGCGTGCGGTGGTCGATCGCCACGGCGGGCGGATCAGCGCTCACAGTGCAGGAACGGATCGCGGTTCCACCTTTGTGGTCGAGCTACCCGGCGCGGTCGAACCGCAGTCGGGACTGGCGGTGAGCATCCCTCCTTTTCCCCCCGGCGCGTCGGTAACGGATCCCCAGCGGCCGAAGATCCCGATCACGCCGATGCGCTTGCTCGTGGTGGAAGATCACTCCAGCACGCTGCAGACCCTGGCGGCTTTGCTGAAACGCGACGGGCATCAGGTCGTGACGGCGCCCACGTGCACCGAGGCATTGGTGGCGGCGGCGGCGCATCCCTTCGACCTGGTGATTTCCGACCTCGGCCTGCCCGACGGCACGGGGATCGAACTGATGGAAAAATTACGCGCGACGTATGGCCTGCGCGGGATCGCGCTCAGCGGCTACGGGATGGCGGAAGATTTGGTCCGCTCGAGCGCCGCGGGTTTTGTCATTCATCTGGTGAAGCCGGTGCGCATCGCGGATCTTCGGTCCGCTCTGGCCACGCTGACGCCGTAGCTTCGTGCGGGGAGACGGTCCGCGGCGACCCAGGTAAGACCAGCGTCTCTTAGCCGGAACCATGCAATTGAACCACGGATGGACACCGATGAACACGGATGCCAAACCCCTCCGAGCTCTCCGCGCCCTCCTGTAAAAGGGTTGGGCTAGTTTGGTTTGGACAGG
>JBDSSU010000304.1:0-5932 GCA_039928635.1 Opitutaceae bacterium
CTGGCGGGGTCGGGAGACCCCGCCCTACAACACGCGCCTCACTTCTGCGGATGACGTTCATGGCTGGCGGATTCCTAGTTCATCGCCGCGAGGAGGGTCTCGGAATGTGAAACCCAGCCGAAGATGCCGCCCTGCGCCTTGATCATCGCGAGGCCGACGGCGTGGAATTCCGGAAAATACGACCCGACGCAGTCCGACGGCACGAGGCAGTCGTAGCCGCGATCGTTGGCTTCGCGCACCGTGGTGTGAACGCAGACTTCAGTCGTGACGCCCGTGACCACGAGCTGGCGGACGCCGCGGTTTTTCAGAATCGCATGGAGATCCGTCGCCCAGAATGCGCCCTTGCCGGGTTTGTCGATGATCGGTTCGTCGGCGAGCGGAGTGAGTTCTGCAATGATCTCATGCCCGCGTTCGCCGCGAACGAGGATGCGCCCCATCGGACCGATGTCGCCGATCGTGGCGCTGCGGCCGCGGGCTTTTTTTGACGGCGGCAAATCCGACAAATCCGGCCGATGACCCTCCCGCGTGTGGAAAACGGAGAGCCCAAGCGCGCGCCACATCGCCAGCAGACGCTGATTGGGGGCGATCGTCCGCCGCAGCCGCGAAACATCATTGCCCAGGGCTTCGCCGAATCCGCCCGGTTCGAGGAAGTCGCGCTGCATGTCGACGATCAGCAGCGCACAGGTGGCCGGGGTGAAAGTGAAGGCATACGGCTCGGCCTCAATCGAGAGCACGTCAGTCGGTTTCATGCTGCGGCGAGGGGAGAGGCGGTGGCGGTGCAGACTCCGCTGAGTTCGAGGAAGCGCGCGACCCGGAGCGCGACGTTTTCGCGCCAGGGCGCCGCGATCAGTTGAACTCCGATCGGAAGCGGACCCACCGAGTGAACCGGCGCGGCCACCACGGGGAGACCGATGAATGAGATTGGTTGCGTGAAAATCCCAAGGTTCGGACGCACCGGAACCTCCACGCCATCGAGCGTCATCATTTGCTGTCCGATCAGCGTGGCGGGCACCGGGGTCGCGGGCGCGAGCACGACGTCGACGTCACGAAACACGTCGCGGACTCGCTCGCGGTACCACGCGCGAAATTTCTGCGCCTGAACATACCAGGCCGTGGGTGTAAGGGCCCCGGCGAGCAGCCGGTCACGGGCCGCGGGATCAAAATCGGCGGCGCGGCTTTTCAAGCGTTCGAGATGAAGGCGGCCCGCTTCGGTCGCGGTGATGATGAAGGCGGCGGCGCGCGCGGTGGCCGCTTCCGGGAACTCCACCCGACGGGTGACGCCGAGCGCCGCTGCGACGGTGGCAACCGCGGCGTGTGCCTGGGCATCCCCGCCCTTTTCAAAATAGCCGCCCAGCACTGCGACGCGGAGTCTGCCCGTCCCTTCGCCGAGTTCGCTGAGCGTGAACTCGACCGGACGTTTTACGCAGACGTGATCACGCAGATCGCGGCCTTGCATCACGTCATACGCCGCCGCGAGATCGCCGACCGAGCGGGCGAAAGGGCCGATATGATCGAGGCTGTCGACGAAAGGAAAACTGCCTCCGCGCGAAAGCCGTCCGTAGGTGGGCTTCAGTCCCCAGATGCCGCAGAACGACGAGGGCACCCGAATCGAGCCATTGGTGTCGGTGCCGATCGAGAGCGGCACCAGGCCCGCTGCTACCGCCGCGCCGCAGCCGCCTGAGGAGCCGCCGGCCGACCGGGTGAGATCGCGCGGGTTGCGGGTCGCGCCATCGTGCGCGTTATCGGTGACGAAATCGTAGGCGTATTCGCCCATGTTCAAGGCGCCAAGACACACCGCACCCGCTGTGCGCAAGCGCGCGACGGCCGTGGCGTCGACGGCCGCCGGCGGGTCGTCGCGATTTATTTTCGAACCCGCCACCGTGGTGACGCCAGCGAGGTCGAAGAGGTTTTTCACGGCGTAAGGCACACCGGCGAGCGGTCCCGGATCGCCTTTTGCCGCGAAGATGGCGTCGACCGCGTCCGCCTCCGCGAGCGCGCGTTCGGCCGTTACCGTGGTGAAGGCGTTGATCTGGCCGTGAGTCGACGAGACATGGGTAAGCGCTGCCTCGGTGATTGCGCGAGCCGTCACCCGACCTGCTCGGACATCCGAGGCAATTTCCATCGCGGTGATATTGGCGAGTTCGAGCGTCATGCGGTGAAGACCGGGGCGGGTTCGACGTTGGCAGGGAGCGGAAAAGCGAGGAGGGGCGCGACGATCGCGGCGGTCCGCGCGAGATTTTGGACCACGCCCGGCCGATGGGCGGCGGCGAGGGGCAGGCCGACCGCCGCGGCCACCCGATCGGCGTACGCCTCCCACAGCTCGGGCGGCGGAGTGAGCGCATTCGAAACATGCGCGGAAATGATTCGCCAGCCCGTCTCCGGGAAACGGGCCCAGACTTGCGACTGGCGGCTGTGCCGGGGCTGTCCGTTCACGGTCTGGGAGAGTTCGCACATCACCGAAACAAAGTCGTTGCCGAGCGAGACGATCGTGCGTCGCAGCAGCTTTCGGTCGGTGAACACGGGCGTGTAGCCTTGCCGATACGCCGCGATCGCCTCGGCACCGTAGAGATGTTCGCTGACTCCGAAGCGGACGACGTTCGGTGAGTCCCAAAAAAAGCGGACAAGCCCGTCGACGTCGTTCGCCACCAAGGAGCGCTCGTAGGCGTCGTGCAACGCGGCGATTTCCCGGACAATCGCCGGGGCGTTCAGTTCAGGCATGCGGAGTTTTAGCAGTTGGCAGGCCAGTGCGGGTGAGTCGGTTCAGCAGGTCATTCCGCAGCGCGGCGTTTGGACGAGTGTCGGTGAGGAGCACGTTTCCAGGGCGTCGCGGTGCGGGTGACTTGCTTCATTCCAACCGACATCCACCTACCATTTGTACGACGTGGTGAACTCGGCCGTCGGGCCCTGGCTGGGACTGATAAACGTGTCCCAGAACAGGAACTGCGGCGTGTAGTATTTCTCGTCGAAAATGTTGTTCGCGTTCGCGCGGAAGGACCACGGGCCCTTGTTGTAGAAGATCGCGGCGCGGCTGACGATGTACTCGGGCAACTTGATCTGCTTCAGGTAGCCCGAATAAAACGAAGACACATAGGTGGCGCCGAGGGAACCGCCCCAACCGGAGCGCGAAGTGTAGGTGGCGCCGGCGGAGAAGACGCGCTTCGGCGTCGGCGACTCGCTCGGTGATTTCACCCCGGTGAGCCCGCCGACGGCGACGTAGCGGCCCCCGTAGGATTGCGCGGGATTGAGCCCGAGGTACGACGGCGTCACTCCCAGGAAGAAGGGCGAGTTCAGCAGATCGGTGCGCTGCCAGGTCGCGCTGCTGGTGAAACTCAGGGACTTCGTCGGGGCGAAGCGGGCTTCGAATTCCACGCCTTTTGATTTGTAGCGGTCAAAGGTGCCGGCCTGCGGATTAAACGCGGTTTTCTCCTGCGTGTAGTAAGCGAGCGTCGTATAAAGTTTTCCCCGGAGAAGCGTCGATTTCACGCCACCCTCGGTGAGCTTGGAATCCTGCAACCAAGTGCCGCCCTCGAGATTCAAACGGTCGATCATGCCGCCCTGGCCGAGTTCGAGATAACGCGAGGTCGCGTAGGTGACGTACGGCGTGAACCCGGCGACTTTGTAGTTCACGCTGATATTGTAGTTCGTCGCTGTATCGCTGGCGGAAACTTTCTTGAACACGGACGCGAGATTGGTGCCGTTGGTTGTGGCGTCGTAGTAGTCGAAGCGACCGCTCGCAATCACCCCGAGGCGTCCGCCGAACGTGGCGTCGACCAGGGCGAAGATGCCGAGGTCGGAGAAATCTCCGATCTGCCGCCAGTTGTAGGGCACATTGCCCGTGCCGGTGAACGCGCCTTCGAAACGGTCATTGCCGGTGGCACCGGCGGAGATGTCGCGGCGGTCCAGGACTTGGTAGCCGCGACCGCGCGATTCGCGCTCATCGCCGGAAGAGTAGCGCCAGGAGCCGCCGAATACCGTGTCGATCAGCGTCTTTTCGCCCGGTTTGTTGCGCCAGTTGAAGGTGGTTTTGTTTTCAAACGCCATCGCGAGATAGTCGGCCGTGAAACCGTAGCTCGAATACTTCGTATGGTTCATGGAGTCGTAGAACGTCTGGTTCTTCACCGAGAACTCGCGGCTGAAGGTTTTCGTGATGTCGAAGAAACCGGTGAGCGCATCGGTCTTGGAGAAGTCGATCAGCTCGGCCTGCACGGTGTGGTGGTCGAGTTTCACGAGCTTCACGGTGGCGGGATCCAGGGCGAAGGCCGCGATCTGATTCGGCGTGAGCGCGCCGGTGGGAAACGGATTCGTGAAGGCGAATTGTTCGAGGGAGTAGGCGCCGACCTCAGCCGGGCTGAGATAGCCGTTGCCGTTGGTGTCGAGATTCAGGAGCGGACGGCCGGCCAGGTAGGTGCCGTCGCCGTCGATCATCTGTTGGGTGACGCGATTCCAGCCGAGGCTTTGGTTGAGGTTGGAGTGCTGGGCCATGAAGCCGTACTCGAGCAGCACGCTCTCGGTGAGTTCCGTGTCCATCGCCAGCTGCGCGAGCCACCCGCGATTGTAGATGTTGTTGTAATAACTCTTGGAGTCCTCGGTCTGGAGAAACACGTAAGCGCCCGAGCGTTTACCAAACAGAGTGAACGGCGTGCCGTACTCGAGGCTGGCGCTCTTCTTGTCGTAGGTGCCGACGGTGAGTGACGCCATGCCCACGGGCTTCTCGATGAACTTGGCCGTTTTGCTCTTCGCGGTCTTGGGGATGAAATTCAGGATGCCGCCAATTTTTCCGCCGCCGTCCACTGGCGGGGGCGGGCCCTTGACGATCTCAACGAAGTCCGTGCTCGCGATGGCAGTCGGAAAATTTCCGCGGTTCTCGACCCGGCGGAAGCCGCGGAAAAAGTTGTCCGCACGTTCGCCCCGGAGATCGAGTGCGCCGGGAACGCCAAAGTAGTTTCCGGTGAATGAGCCCGCGGTGATCGAGACAAAATCGTTCACCGTGCGGATGCTGTAGAGATCGATGAGCGAACTCTCGATCAAGGTGACCGATCGCGGGGTGTCTTCGAGGCCGCGCAGCGTCCCGAACACGCTCGAGGTCTGGCGGTCGGGAAGGACGCTGTAGACGTCGAGTGCCTTCGCCTCAGCGACGTATTTCTCGAGCGTGACGACGGAATCCTCGGAGGTTTCCGCTGCAAGCAGGCCGTGAGAAAAAGCGGAAAGGGCGAGTAACGGCGCGAGGCACCGGCGGGTGAAAGCGGTCATGATCTGGGAACGAGTGAAGGTGTGTGGATTGGCGTTCATGAAGGGAGGTCTGCGGTGTACGGAACAACCGGGCGCGCGAGCCGCACGGCGGTGATCCGGTCAGCAACGTGTATGCCAGATTGTATACAATTATGTATCCCTCCGAAGTTTCTTAGAAAACTCGGTTCACCGTTGCGCGTTCCGGTGGGCTCCGTTGCATTTCGCGGCACCATGACTCGCGCCCGACGCTCTGCTGCCCCGCGCCAGAAGATCGCGCCGGTGGCGAATGGTCATCGCGGGCAGGGGATTCTCCAGTCGTTGCGGGAAAGGATTCTTAGCTGGCACTATCCGCCGGGCTGCCATTTGGGAGAGCAGGCGCTCTGCGAGGAATATGCGACGAGCCGCATTCCGGTGCGGGAGGCGTTACGCGCGCTCGCGGAGCAGGGGCTGGTCGACAAGGTGCCGAACCAGGGCTGTTACGTGAAGCAGCCGGACGTCGATGGCATCCATCATCTTTACGATCTGCGGCTGGCGCTTGAGCTGTTTGTCGTCGAACGGCTCGCGCAAACGGGTCCGCCGGCTGAGCTCGTCGCTCGCGTTCGGGCGTACTGGGAACCGCTGTTGCACATTCGGGCGGACGAAGCGGCGGATGGGGACATGCTCGTCCGCGCCGACGAAGAGTTTCACCTCGGGATGGCGCTCG
>JBDSSU010000305.1:0-7107 GCA_039928635.1 Opitutaceae bacterium
AAAATCCGTGCTCGTGAGCGCGCCGACCGGACAGATGTCGACGGTGTTGAGGGAATAATTATTCGCGAGCGTCTTGCCCGGGAAGCACGTGAGCGTGGAAAAGCTTCCGCGATCGACGAAGCCGAGCACGTCGTCTTTCGCGATCTCCTTCGAGAAACGAATGCAGCGCGAGCAGAGGATACAGCGTTCGTCGTCGAGCGTGACCCGCGGCCCAAGCTGCGTGCGCTTCGGCTTCACGTTCTTCTGCTCGATATACCGGGAGTAGCCGCGGCCGTAGCCGGTGGATTGCTCCTGGAGTTTGCATTCGCCGGCCTGATCGCAGATCGGACAATCCAGCGGGTGATTGACCAGCAGAAACTCCATCACGCCCTCGCGGCAGTCTTTGATCTGCGGCGTCGTGGTGCGAATGTGCAAACCGGGTGAAGCGTTCGTCGCGCAGCCAATCTGCGGGCGGGGAATCCAGTTGATTTTCTGTTTGCCCGTTGCCGGATCCATCACCGGCGCTTTCGTCGCCGGATCCACGGCCGGCATGCCCATCTCGATGAGACACATCCGGCAATTGCCGACCACGGTGAGCTTCGGGTGGTAGCAATAATAAGGGATGTCCACGCCCGCCAGCCGCGCAGCTTCGATCACGTTGGTGCCCTTCGGCACGGCGACTTCCCGGCCGTCGACATTGACGGTCACGAGGTCGGGTTTGAGAGGAGCGATCATTTCGGAATTCAGAGTGGGACGACGGAATACGCGGAAGGCACGGAAGAATCGGTCTGCCGGGTTTTCATTTCAGTGTGCTCGGTGTGTTCCGTGGGCGGAAAATTAGATGAGTTCGAAAGCCGCGTCCGGTTTACCGGCCTTCTTCGCTTCCGGGTAGGCTTTGAATTCCTCGCCGAACTTCGCGATGAAACTCTGGGTGGGCCAGGAGCACGCTTCACCGAAAGCACAGATCGTGCGACCGGCGATTTGATCGGCGACGGATTTGAGGAGATCGCCGTCGTTGGTGCGGGCGGTGTCGTGCACCATGCGGGTGGTGATGCGTTTCATCCAGAGCGAGCCCTCGCGGCAAGGCGTGCACTGGCCACAGCTTTCGTGCGCATAGAACGCGTTAATGTTCGCGAGCGCTTCGACCATGTTGACGGTGTCGTCCATCACGATCACGCCACCGGAACCGCCCATCGTCCCGATCATGCCCAGCGAATCGAAATCCATCGGCACGTCCTCGACGCCCCAGTCGTAATCGACCATGTCGGCCCCGACCTTGCGCTTCCCTTTATAGCGCTCGCCGAACTTCATGATTTTCGCGGAGGAGCCTCCGGGAATCACGGCCTTGAACGTGCGTCCCGGGAGCGGGCCCCCGCAGACTTCGTTGAGCAGCTGCCCCATCGTGATCTTGCCGACCTCGTATTCGTAGTAACCCGGTTTCTGCACGTGACCGCTGACGCAGAGAATGCGGGTCCCGGTGTTGTTCGGCGTGCCGATCTTGGCGTACGCTTCGCCGCCGACGTCACAAATGTACTTCACGTGACAGAGCGTCTCCACGTTGTTGACGATGGTCGGGCACTGATAGAGTCCGAGCACGGCGGGAAAGTAAGGTGGCTTGATCCGGGGATACGCCCGCTTGCCCTCGAGCGATTCGATCAGGCCCGTCTCCTCACCGCAGATGTAAGCGCCGGCGCCGCGGTGAACGTAGATCTCGCAGCCGTAGTTCGTACCGAGGATATTCGGCCCCACGAAATTTTTCGCCCGCGCCTCGGCGACCGCCTTCTCCAGAATGCGCGCGCCGTGGGGAAATTCGCCGCGGATGTAGATGTACGCGAGTTTCACGTTGTTCGCGAAACACGTGATCATGATGCCCTCGATCAGCTGGTGCGGATCCTGGTGCATGATGTAGCGATCCTTGAACGTGCCCGGCTCCGACTCGTCCGCATTGACGACGAGATAGATGGGCTTGCCGCTCTTCCGGTCGACGAGGCCCCATTTCACTCCGCAGGGGAAACCGGCGCCGCCCCGACCGCGCAGACCGGATTTCTTGACCTCGTCAATCAGCTCCTCGGGTTTGCGGCCGACCGATTTTTTCAGGATCTCGTAGCCGCCATTCCGGATGTAGCAGTCAATGTCCGGGGTGTAACCCGTTTCATCGATGTGCTGGAAAATGATGCGGCGTTGAGCGGGAGCGGGCATGGAAGAATTTTCGACTCTTGGTTTCGGTTTCCGATGGGCGGTTAGCTCCGCTGCGCCGCCTCGGCTTTGATGCTGTCACTGAGTTGCTTCGCTCTGGCGGCATCCACTTTCTCGTGGAGTTCGTCATCGATCATGACGACGGGAGCCGTGCCACAGCTGGCCAGGCATTCAACGAACTCGACCGTCACTTCGCCGTCCGGCGAAACCTCCCCCAAGTGAGTGTTGAACTCTTTCTCAAAGGTCGCGCAGGTCTTGTATCCGCCCATCAACGCACAGGAGAGCGTGCGGCAGACCTTCACGTGGCGCCGACCGATCGGCTTCTGCCGGAACATCGGGTAAAACGTCACGAGTTCGTAGACATTGATCGGCTGCAGTTCCAACTTCGTGGCGATCCACTCAATCGCCTCCTGCGAGATGTAGCCGACATCCTCTTGGATGAGGTGCAGCAACGGGAGCGCTGCGCTCCGTTTCACCGGGTAATGGGGAATGACTTCGTCGATCTGGCGGAAGGTTTCAGGTTTGAGCGTCATCGAGCTGGATCGGGGACTCAGCGGTCGCATTCGCCCATGACGAAGTCGAGTGAACCGAGGATGGAAACGACGTCGGAAACCAGATTCCCCACGCACATTTTCGGAAGAATGGACAAATTGCAGAACGATGGCCCGCGAATCTTCATCCGCCACGGCACTCCGCCGCCCTTGCTCACGATGAAGAAACCCAATGCGCCCTTCGGGTTTTCCGCTTCAAAGTAAACCTCACCGGCAGGCATCTGGGGACCTTCGGTGACGAGCATGAAGTTTTGAATCAGCTCCTCCATCGAGGAGAGCACCTTCGCCTTCGGCGGTCCGAAAACTTTTTTCGCGTCCGCGTACCAGGGACCGCCGGGGAATTTCGCGATCGCCTGCTTCACAATGCGAACCGACTGACGCATTTCCTCACCGCGAACGAGATAGCGGTCGTAGCAATCCCCCTTGGTGCCGATGGGCACATCGAATTCGTACTGCTCGTACCCCGAATAGGGTTTGTCCTTCCGGAGATCAACCGCCACCCCACTCCCGCGTGCATTCGGCCCGGTGATGCCGTAGGCAATCGCATCTTCCTTCGTGATGACGCCGACGCCAAAGGTGCGATCCGTGAAGATTTTGTTTCGCGTCAACATCTTCAAAATCTCCTCGAGAATGGGGAGAAACTGGTCGCAGAACGCATTGACGTTATTCGTCCAACCCTCTGGCACATCCCGGGCAAGACCGCCGATGCGAGAGTAGCTGGTCGTGAAACGCGCACCCGTCAGCTCCTCGAAAAGTTTGTAGAGCTTCTCCCTCTCGGTGAAGCAATACATGAAAACCGTCCACGCACCGGTATCGATCCCGAACGCCCCGAGCCCCATGAGATGAGAGGAAATGCGCGCGAGTTCGCTCGTGATCACGCGGATGGCCTGGCAACGTGCCGGCACCTCGATTTTCGCCAGACGCTCCACGGCGATGGCGTACGCCGCATTATTCGCGAGCGGGGAAAGATAATCCAACCGGTCCGTGTAAGGCACGAACTGGTTGTAGGTCATATTCTCCGCAATCTTCTCGTCGCCACGGTGAAGATAGCCGACGACCGGGTCACACTTGGTGAGGATCTCGCCGTCGAGTTCCATTTGGAGGCGCAACACGCCATGCGTCGACGGGTGCGACGGCCCCATCGAGAGCGACATCTTCTCCGTTTGGAATTCCTGCGTGGCGCCCGCCGTTTTTGCGGCGCTATCGGGAAAGGAAAATTCGGTGGCCATGGCTTTTGCGATCAGGCGTCGGGTTTTTGGCGACGCTCGTTCCAGCTTTCGTCCTTCGCGC
The DNA here is from genome assembly GCA_039928635.1 of Opitutaceae bacterium. Taxonomy (GTDB): domain Bacteria; phylum Verrucomicrobiota; class Verrucomicrobiia; order Opitutales; family Opitutaceae; genus DATAKE01. Next base: position 4,017 of record JBDSSU010000305.1, read on the forward strand.
GGGGCTCGGCCTCGGTGAGATTAATTTCACCTGACGCGGCCACGAACGGTCCTCCCGCTTGCGGAGCGGAGATCACTTTGGCCTGGGTTTCGGCGGCGATTTCCGCGTCGGGGAGTTCGGTTTCAATCCCCGCGAGAGGAAATTCTTTTCGAAGCGGAAAGTACGGGTAGCCATCCCACATCAAAATCCGCCGCAGGTCAGGGTGACCGTCGAATTTAATTCCGAGGAGATCAAAACACTCCCGTTCGTGCCAGTTGGCCGCCGGCCAGAGTTCCACAATGCTCGGAGCCGTTGGCTCGAGGTCATTCTCGCAGTTCCCGGCAATGCGAACGTAATCGTGGTTTACGGTGGAAAAGAGATGGTAGACCACGGTAAAGCGCGGCGACGTTCCCTCGGCCCAATCGATGGCCGTTACATCGACCAGGAAATCGAACGAGCGCTCATCGCGAAGGTAACGAAGCACGTCGACCACCTGCGCCAAAGGCACATTAAAGGCGGGATGATCACCACTCGCACGGTCGGTGACCCGCGGGAATTTTTCCTTGAAAACGAGGCTGACGGCAGCGGTTGCGGACATTGCGCGAAGGGAAGAGGAGTTCCGCCGATCAGGCAGAGCGCAAATTCTTAGCCGACGGTTCGCGTTTCACTTTTTGCTGCAGCTTCATCAGCGCATCCAACAACGCTTCAGGACGAGGAGGACACCCGCTGACGTAAACATCGACCGGCAAGATACGATCCACTCCCTGCAGCGTCGCGTAGCTCCGATACATCCCACCCGTGCTGGCGCAGGCGCCCATGGCAATCACCCACTTTGGCTCCGCCATCTGGTCATAGATGCGACGCACGGCGGAAGCCATTTTGTAAGTCACCGTACCCGCCACGATCATGCAGTCCGATTGACGCGGGGAGAAACGCATCACCTCAGCACCGAATCGTGCGATATCGAACCGGGAAGCCGCTGCACCCATCAATTCAATTGCACAGCACGCCAAGCCCATGGGCATCGGCCACATGGAGTTAGTTCGGATCCAATTGATAATCGCGTCGGCACGCGAAACGACGACCTCGCCCTCAATCTTGCTGTTATAAGCAAACTCAGTGTTGGGTGTGACCATATTGGATCTGTTCGGCTGGAAATAAAAATCCTTGCGAGGGTTGATTCGGCGTCCGCGCCGCGCAAGTCGGTTTTCCAAGATATTCCAAAAACCTTTGGCCCGCCCATTGACGACTACTAGCTAGCTGCCACGCCAAGCCCGTTCTTCGCGGTGTTCAAAATCCGGGCAAATCGGGCCCGCCGTCGTGAGGCAGGAACCATTCTGTATTTGAACGGTCACTACTAAACGTCGCTTTGCCCGGTGATCGCTGCCCAAGAGTTGATCGCTGGCCTTTAGACCACGGATAAACGGCCGCGCAGTGACCTCCGGAACACGTGTTTAGTTCCCTCCTGAGATTTTTTTTTCAAAACCCGAAGTTTTGGCTTGGCCTATCGTGTGCTTAATCCATCGCGGTTGTAGGTAAGTTTTAATGTGTGCGGACGTCAGTGTTTCCTCTCAAGCCAACGGTGGCCGCTGTAGGTGATTTGGTGCCCGTGGACCTCACTCAACGATTCTAAGATTCAAACGGACAAAATTCCTGTGATGGCCTCAATTCCGGAAAACACAGAAATTCTTGACGTACCCTTGGAGAAAACCGCGAAAAATTCCCAGCCTGGAAAGAGCAGCTGCGAACGTTCGATCGCTGACCGTAAATTGGATTTGCTGCAACGCACCGGTCTATTCGGCACCGACACGCGAGGCGCTTCGATTGAAAGAGCCTACACGGCGGATGACTTGCGCGAGGCCTACCGCTTGGTCCATCAGGTCTATCTCGGCACTGGCTATCTAAATCCCGAGCCGGGCGGCATGCGACTGCGGATTTATGAAACGACCTCCGAAACAGCCACTTTCGTAGCGAAGAAAGAGGGTCGAGTCGTGGGAGTTTTAAGCGTTGTTGGCGACTCACCCGATCTTGGTCTTCCTTCCGATGCGGCTTTCAGACCCGAATTGGACAAACTGCGCGAGAGTGGGTCAAAGTTGTGCGAGGTTACTAATCAAGCAGTCGCCGAAGGTTTTCGAAAGTCAGCGGTACCCACTGAACTCATGCGCTGCGCGATCGCGCACGGCGTCAAAGCCGGGTACCACGTGGCAATTGTCAGCGTGAGCCCCAGCCATCACGGCTTCTATGATTTGATGGGTTTTCGGCGCTTGGGGACGGAACGAAGCTATTCCGAAAAGCTGCACGACCCCGTGGTTGCGCTGAGCATGGACATCAACCAGTGGCGGCGCGCGCCCGTCGGTCAGACCCCGGCAGAGCAGTTCATGCACCATTTCGCAGCCGTCGCTAATCCTTTCCTTTCACAAGTTGCCGACTGGGCGAAGCAAGCGGTACGTCATTTTCTCAATCCGGAACTGCTCGAACAGTTGTTTGTAGCAGACCGTAATTTCCTCAGCGAATGTTCACCTGCCGAGTTGTCGATTTTGCAACGGCGCTGGGGCCAAGAGCTGTTCGGAGCCGTGACCGGGAACTCTTATCCCCCTTTCGCAACGCAGGGACCTGTCACCTGCCAGATTGAAGTTGCCGTAACAGGAGTATCCTCGCCCGAGAAAAATTCTGAGGATCAACACCTTCCCCGTTCTACTCGCAGCAACTTACGGCGTAATCGAGCTTCGGCACCGGATTCCGGAGCTCGGCGCCCGCGAATCCGGCGTTAGCCGCTGCAAACCGGCCTGCTGAGATCGGCGGTAAGGAATTTCCCTACGGAGATCTGACCGCGGGGTCTGAGAGGAATTCTTTTCCTTTTTGGTCCTGTGCGGCGGTCACGGTCCGAGATATTGAAACTTTCGCTCGTAATCCAAGGACATGCCGCTGCCAAATTCTTCGTAGCGCTCACAACTCACTTCGAATCGAGACGGTGTATATCGGGCGATTGAAGTATGAAATTCTCGTTCCATCTCTGCGGTGGAGTTTATTCCAGGTGATAATTGCAGCCGAACTCGCACGGATTCTGCACCCGAAACCAAACGGAAATTTGCAGTGGTAAGCTTGGCGAGCG
>JBDSSU010000306.1:0-3295 GCA_039928635.1 Opitutaceae bacterium
AGCAGCGCAGCGAAGAATCCATTGGGAGATGACCACCTCTGGAAACACGGCGTTGATCCCGGAGCGTCTTCTCTGAGTGGCACGGGCATCTTGCCCGTGGGTTCGGAACACGGGCAAGATGCCCGTGCTACCCCAATCCCGTTCATCAGCAGCGCAGCGAAAAATCCATTTAGAAATGACCACCTCTGGAAACACGGCGTTGATCCCGGAGCGTCTTCTCTGAGTGGCACGGGCATCTTGCCCGTGGGTTCGGAAACACGGGCAAGATGCCCGTGCCACTCAGAAGCCCCTCCCAGCGCAGGCGCACACGGTGCCGCACCGGGGTTGACCAACCGCGTTCGATCGCCGAATGATCGCACGATGACACGCATTCCGGCGGAGTTTCCCCCTTCATCGGGGAAAATTTTCAGTCACCCCCAGGCGCTTCGGTCGACGCTATGTTGAGCCGCGGCCAGTTCGTCCGGGTGAGGTGGCTCCTCGGCGGTTGCGCGTTGGTCGGCGCTTTTTTGACGGGATGCGGAAAAATTTGGAATAATCCCTATCCCGCGGAAAAAGCCGATCGCACGCTGATCCACGAGTTTTTCCGCGACCGCCCCAAGCACCTCGATCCCGCGCAGTCGTACGTCGAGAACGAGGCTTGGGTGCTGTTTCAGATCTACGAACCGCTCTTCGACTACGACTATCTCGTGCGGCCTTACCGGCTGCGGCCGAATCTCGCGGCGGCGATGCCGACGATCACGAGTCTCGACGAGCGCGGTCAACCGCTCCCGCCCGGCGCTCCGAACGAGCAGGTGGCCTATTCCCAATACGAGATCAAGCTGCGGCCCGGCGTGCGCTACCAACCGCATCCCGCGTTTGCCCGCGACGCCAACGGGCAGCCGCGGTACTTCGACCTGTCGCCGGAGATCATCGCCGACAAGCACTCCGTCGCGGATTTCCCCGAGACCGGCACGCGCGAGCTGGTGGCGGCGGACTTCGCCTACGAGTTGAAACGGCTCGCGCGTCCGAAGATCCATTCGCCCGTGCTGGAAACGTTCAAGATCATCGACGGCATGGAGGAGTTGATCGCGAGTTTGCAGGAGGACGTGAAGTCCGGCCGCGTCGATCCGGATGGATTCATCGACCTGCGCGACTATCCGCTGCGCGGCGTCGAAACGCCCGATCCGCTCACCCTGCGCATCCGGATCAAGGGCCGCTATCCCCAGTTCGTCTACTGGCTGGCCATGACCTTCGCCGCGCCGATCCCATGGGAGGCGGACCGCTTCTTCAGCCAGAAGGGCATGCTCGCGAATAATCTCTCGCTCGATCTCTGGCCCGTCGGCACCGGTCCTTTCATGGTGGTGAAACACGATCCCAGCCGGGAGATGCTGATGCTCAAAAACCCGAACTGGCGCGGAGGCACTTATCCTTCCGAAGGAGAGCCGGGCGACCAGGAGGCGGGATTGCTCGCAGACCGGGGCCGGGCCTTGCCGCTCGTCGATGGCATTCGGTGGTCGCTGGAAAAGGAGAGCATCCCGTTCTGGAATAAATTTCTCCAGGGCTACTACGACGAATTTAGCACCGGCAAATTCGTGCTGGCCTCCCTCGACTCCGCGGTCACGACCGCGGGCGGGAACTTCGGCGTGACGCCGGAAATGCAGGCCCGCGGCGTGACGGTGAAGAGCGAAGTCGAACCCGGCCTGTGGTACTTCGGCTTCAACATGAACGATCCCGTCTGGGGCGGCCAGGGCCGCGATGCCGCCGCGCAGGAACGCGCGCGCAAACTGCGGCTCGCGGCGTCGATCGCCCTCGATAGCGAGGAGTTCGTGCAGATTTTCTTCTCCGGTTTGGGCCTGCCCGCGCAGGGCCCGATTCCCCCGGGCTTGCTCGGCAACTATCCGGGCGAGGCCGGCATCAACCCCTACGTTTACGAGTGGGGCAACGGCCGGCCCCGGCGCAAATCCATCGACGAGGCCAAACGCCTCCTCCGCGAAGCCGGTTATCCCAACGGCCGCGACGCCGCGACGGGCGAGCCTCTCGTGCTGGCCCTCGACGCCACCGACACCTTCAAGCGCGAAAGGCTCGAATGGATTCAGCGCAAGCTGAAGGCCATCGACGTGCAGCTCCTGCCGCGCACCACGGACTTCAACCGCTTCCAGGAAAAACTGCTGCAGGGAAACAACCAGTTTCTCTTCTGGGGTTGGGCGGCGGATTTTCCCGATCCGGAAAACTTCCTGTTTCTGTTCTACGGCAAGAACGCCAAGTTTCCGAATCAGGGCGAGAACACCTCGAACTATGCGAACCCTGAGTTCGATCGCATGTACGAGCAGCTGCGCATCATGGATCTCGAAGATCCCACGCGCGAAGCGCTGGTCGCCCGCATGGTCGAACTGCTCCGCCACGACGCGCCGTGGGCCTACGCTTTTAACGACGTCACCCTCACGCTGTCCAATGCCTGGGTCCACAACACGAAGCCGGGACGCATCGTTCGCTCGAATCGGCAATACCAGCGCATCGACGGGGCCGAACGCGACCGGCTCGTCGCCGCCTGGAACCACCCGGCCTGGTGGCCCTTTCCGCTCGCGGCGGCCGGCATCGCCGCGCTCGGCTGGATCATGGTGCACTATTACCGCAGCTCCGAACGCGCGCGGGCGATCGCACGGGACGCTGCCTAAATGATCTCCTACCTCATCCGCCGCCTCTGCTGGTCGGTGCCCATTCTGGTGGGAGTCAACCTGCTGCTCTTCGCGCTCTTCTTCGTCGTCAACACGCCCGACGACATGGCGCGCCTGCAACTCGGCACGAAGCGCGTCACCCCGGAGGCTGTCGCGAAATGGAAACACGAACGCGGCTACGATCGTCCGCTGTTCTACAACTCCGCGGAATCCGGCACGCGCGCCTTTCGCGAAACGATCTTCTTCACGAAGTCGGTCCGCATGTTCGCGTTCGATTTCGGCGTCTCCGACGAGGGCCGCGACATCGCGCACGAGATCGCCGGCCGCATGGGCCCGTCGCTCGCCGTCGCCGCGCCGGTGTTCGCGATCGGCATCTTCGTCGCGATCTCCACGGCGTTGTTGCTGGTGTTTGCCCGCGGCACGGCGGTGGACGCGACCGGCGTGGCCGTATGCGTTGTGCTGATGTCGATCTCGAGTCTCTTCTACATTATCGGCGGCCAGTTTCTCGTCGCCAAACTGTGGAACTGGGTGCCGATCTCCGGCTATCTCGGCGGCATCGACGCCACGCGCTTCGTGCTCCTGCCGGTGTTGATCGGCGTTTTTGTCGGCATCGGTTCCAGCGCGCGCTGGTACCGCACGAT
>JBDSSU010000307.1:0-5002 GCA_039928635.1 Opitutaceae bacterium
GCCAGCGCTTTTATCTCTGGCCGCTGGGTTACAACAATACCACCCCTCCCCCGGCTGACGCGCCCGCCAATACGCCTCCGAGCCGACAGGTGGCCTTCCTTCCGTTCTATACGCGCGAACAAAGCCCGGGTTTCGTGAACGAAAATTTCGGATGGCCATTCTTTGGATACACCGATCGCACGATCCCTTATCGCTATCACGAGACGCGTTACTTCTGGCCGTTGTTGGTGCAGGGACGCGGTGACGACCGTTACCGCAACCGCTGGGGTCCGTTCTACACGCGATCGGTGATCAAGGGTTACGACAAAACCTGGGTCGGCTGGCCGATCTATCGCCAGGCCCGGTGGACTGACGAGGGCATCACCCAGACGAAGCGGCAGGTCCTTTTCTTTCTCTACTATTCCCTCGAGCAACAGAGCGCGACCAATCCGGCGCTGCCGCACGCCGACAAGACTCACCTGTGGCCGCTCTACAGCAAATGGGACAACGGCGCCGGTCACCGGCAGATGCAGTTGTTCAGCCCGTTCGAGGTTTTCTTTCCGAGCAACGACAAGGTGCGTCAGGTGTGGACTCCGCTGGCCGCGATCTATCGCTACGATCAACCCGCTCCCGGCTGGGCGCATCATTCCTTTCTCTGGAACGCCGTAACGATGCGTCGCTCGCCGGAACGGAGCGAATTTCACCTGGGGCCCCTCTTCAGCGTCCAAAAGGATCCGGAGAAGAAACGTTTCGCGCTTGGGAACGGCCTCGTCAGCCTGCAGCGCGACGGCCCCGGAAAATCCTGGCGCATCGCCTGGTTGGACTTTCCCTCGAAACGCGCCGCCGACTCCTCTCCAGATTCCGCTCCTGCTCGCTGACATGAAACAAATCAACGCCATCCTCGAAGGCTTCGGCAGCACCGTGCAATTGCTGTTTCGCTCACTGTCCTATGCCGGCTCCCTGCCGCGGCAAAAAGGGCGTTTCATTGAGCAGTGCTACATGATCGGGTACACCACGCTGCCGATCGTCGCGATTCTGAGCTTTTTCATTGGGAGTGTCCTCGCCCTCCAAGCCGGCTACTCCATGCAGAACTTCGGTGCGAAGCAGTTCATCGGTTCCCTCGTCGGCCTTTCCATGGCGCGTGAGCTCGGGCCCATGATGGTCGCAATTCTCCTCGCCGGCCGCGTGGGCTCCGCCATCACCGCGGAACTGGCCTCGATGAAGGTCTACCAGGAGATCGACGCGCTGGTCACGATGAACATCCCCCCGGCTCGCATGCTGGTCCTCCCCCGCCTCGCCGCCGCGCTCGTCATGGTGCCGGTGCTCGGAATTGTCGCCGATCTGGTTGGCTGGTTCGGTGGTGCGATCGTCTCGAAATACACCAACTTCATCGCCATCGAACCCGAGGCCTATTTCTCCGTGCTGCGGCAGTTCATGAAATTCCAGGACGTGCTGAACGGTCTCATCAAAGCGGAAGTCTTCGGCTTCGCCGTCGTGCTGATCTGCTGCAACATCGGCCTGAACACCCGCGGCGGTCCCCGTGAGATCGGCCTGTCCGTGACGCGCGCGGTCGTCACCTCGTTGATCGCGATTCTCGTGCTCGATTACTTCGTCACCAAAGCCCTGATGTGAATCCGCCCATGTCGACTACCTACATCACTCGAAACCCTTTCACGAACGTCGAAACTCCGGCGGTGGGCGTGGACATCGAGGATCTGTCGAAACGATTCGGCAGTCTCGAGGTGTTGAAAAATATCAGTTTCAAGGTGGCCCCCGGCGAAATCTTTGTGCTGATGGGCCCGAGCGGCTCCGGCAAAAGTGTTCTCCTAAAACACATCGTCGGCCTCGAAGCTCCCACCTCCGGCCGCGTGCTGGTCGATGGGAAGGACGCGACTGATGAGGAAACGCGCGAGCACGTCCGCATGGCCCTGGTCTTCCAAGCCGGCGCTCTCTTCAATTCGCTCAGCGTCTATGACAATCTCGCGCTTTATCCGCGCGAGCACCGGGTGGCCGATGAAGCGGGTATCCGCGAGAAGGTGATGCGGGCCCTCCAGATTCTCTCGCTCGAAAACACGGCGCAAAAATCTCCGTCGGAACTGTCAGGCGGCATGCGCAAGCGCGTCGCGATCGCCCGCGCCCTCGTCATGGAGCCCCAGCTGATGCTCTATGACGAACCGACCAGCGAACTCGATCCCGTCATGGGCGCGACCATCAGCGAGATCATCGCCACGCTGCGCGAAGAGTATCATGTGACGACGATCGTGGTTTCTCACGATCGCGATCTGGCACTCAACATTGCCGATCGCGTCGGCATCCTGATGAACGGCGAACTCGTGAGCCTCGGGACGCCCGCCGAGCTGCGCACTCCGAAGGACCCGCGAATCGCAGACTTCCTCAACCCGAAAATCGATTTGAAAAACCCCCGTTTCAAAAACCTGGAAACCTGATCCGCGAAGACACGCTGCCCCGCTCCACCTCTTTATTTCACCAACCCAATTGCCATGAACAACACACAGCAAACCGCCCGCGTTGGGCTCTTCTTCCTCCTCGGACTCGCGCTTGTCTGGGTAACCTTCGAAACGCTGAGCGACGGAAAAGTTTTCAAGGACCGCGGCTACACGGTGGTCGCCGGTTTCGAAAATCTAAAAGAGCTCAAGGTCGGCGATGAAGTTCGCATGGCCGGGGTGAAGGTCGGCTCAGTGGAGACGACCCAGCTAAAAGGGCGCCGTGCGGAGGCCGTGCTGCGGATCGATCCGGGCGTTGAGATCAGAAACGACGCCACCGCGAGCATCGTCATGGCCGGTTTGATCGGCACGAACTACGTCGGCATCGATCTCGGTTCCGCTGATGCGCCCCTCCTTTCGTCTGGCGCCGAAATCCACACGAAGATCACGCCCGACATCAATTCCATCATGTCCGACCTCGGCGGTCTCGGGCAGAAACTCGAAGCCGCGCTGGGCTCGTTCGGGAAAGCCATGGGGGGCGATGGCAAAGAAGGTGGCGGACTTTTCCAGAAGCTCGACAAGCTCGTCACTGATAACAACGAGAAGCTCACCTCGAGCGTCAGCAATTTCCAGGAGATCACCTCGAAGATCAACAAGGGCGAAGGCACGATCGGGAAACTCATCAACGACCCGTCCCTGCATGATCAACTGCTCGCCACGGTGACGGATATCAAGAACGCGGCAGCTGGGGCGAAGGACTTCATGGCGAATGCGCAATCGATCGTCGACCAGGTGAAATCCGGGAAGGGCACCTTGGGTTCGCTCGTGTATGACGACACCGCCGGCAACAGCATCAAAGCCACGGTGGCCAACCTCCAGGCCGTCTCCGAAAAACTCGCCAAAGGCGAAGGCACGCTCGGCAAGCTGATCAACGACGAGACACTGTTCCACGACGCGCAAAGCACCCTGAAGAAAGCGGATCGCGCCCTCGAAGGCCTCGGCGACTCCGGCCCCATCACCGCCGTCGGCGTCGTGGCGAACTCCTTGTTCTGATCTCCACACCCCCGCGCTCTATTTCCACCTGCTTGTGCTCGAGGGCTGGCTTGTTGCCGGCTCTTTTTATTTTCCGAACCCATCGAGCTCGCGCTGGAGTTTTTCGACTCCGCGCAACAACCCCACGAATTTTTTCCCGAACGGGGTGAACCGATATTCGACGTGCGGCGGCGTCACGGGGAAAATTTTCTTCGCGAGAATTCCGAAGCGGAGCATTTTCCGCAGCCGCTCGTTCAGCACCTTCGCCGTAAGGCCGGGAACCGTCCGCTCCATGGCGCCGGGCCGATTCACGCCATCGCGCACGAGCTGAAGCACCACCAACGACCATTTGCAGCCGACGATGGACTCGACCATCGCGTTTACGCCGTCCGTCTGTACGGCGGAATATTTTTTCGGATTAGCTGGCTTCATTTTAGACCGGAAAGTCCACACCCCACCGTTTTGTGCCCACTAGCCGGGAAGGAAGGATTTGCGCATAGTGTTGGCCGGGCTTCGCGCCACTGCCAAGCCACCAAACCAGCAACGAAAAAAAACACCATGAAAACGAAAGCTATCTTCTATCACGCCGGCTGTCCCGTCTGCATCGACGCCGAACAACAAGTCGTTGCCGGCCTCGACCGCGCCCGCTACGACGTCGAGATCGTTCATCTCGGCCAAGCCAAAGATCGGGTGGCCGAAGCGGAACGCAGCGGGGTAAAATCCGTGCCCGCCCTCGTCCTCGGCACCGCCCCGTTTCACATCAACTTCGGTGCGCCGATCTCTGCCCTTCGATAAGATTCAGTCCGGCACTTTGCTGGCGGCGCCTGAACAATAAAAAGGCCCACGCATAAGCGCCGGTCTCAAATTCGACAACCAAATCGGGCCGCGAATCACACCTTCGGGCCGCCTTGCGCGATGTTGCGCGCGCGGAGGCGGAGGCCGTTCAGGCGGATGAAACCCGTCGCATCGCTCTGGTTGTACCAGCTCTTCACGCCTTCCATCGACGCGATGTTCATGTCGTAGAGTGAGTACTTCGATTTCCGGCCGCAGGTGATGATGTTCCCCTTGTAGAGTTTCAACCGGACCAGCCCCGTCACGAACTTCTGACTCTCGTCGACGAGCGCTTGCAACGCCTCGCGTTCCGGCGCGAACCAGAATCCGTAATACACCAGCTCCGCGTATTTCGGGATCAGCGAGTCACGCAGATGCATGACTTCGCGGTCCATCGTGAGCGATTCCACCTGACGATGACCCTGCATGAGAATCGTACCGCCCGGCGTTTCATAAACCCCGCGTGACTTCATCCCGACGAAACGATTCTCCACGAGGTCAACGCGGCCGATCCCATGTTTGCCGCCGAGCTTGTTCAAGGCTTTCAGCACGCGACCCGGGGAGAGCTTCTTCCCGTTTACGGCGACGCAGTTTCCCTTCACGAACTCGAGTTCCACATACTCCGCCTTGTCGGGCGCGTCCTCGGGCGAGACCGAGAGTTTGAACATCCCCTTGTTCGCTTCGGTGGTCGGGTCGAACCAGGGATCCTCGAGAAT
>JBDSSU010000308.1:0-3493 GCA_039928635.1 Opitutaceae bacterium
GAATGCAGATTCCAGCTGACGCCGGCACTGCCGTGCGTCGGACCTACTCACCTCGAACTCATTCCCGGAATTGGACTGATCACGATCCCCAGCTCCAGCGTTCGCTCTCCCACCGGTAACCCGCGCCCTGCGCCAGCACCCTGCCGATGCCGGGCCACGGCAGGTGAAAGCCATAGGCGCGCTCTCCCGTCGCGGCGAGCCGGCTGAAGATTTTCCTTCGCACGGCGACGGCTGCCTCCGGGTCATGGTCGAATTCGATAAACCAAGCAGGATCGGTGAACATCAGCACGTGATTGTGAGCGACATCCATGAAGTGATAGAGCGAATCCTTCCCGTCCTGAATCCGCAGCGCGCAGTGGCCGTCGGTGTGTCCCGGTGCGGACTCAATGGTGATGGCACCATTGAGGATCTGGTCGCCGTTTTGGTGGAGCTGCAGGTTGGACTGGAGCACGTCGAGCTGGTTGCGCACGTCGCGTGTCATGTTCTGCGTGTTGTCGCGCCGGTGAGATTTGGAGAAATCCGGATTCGGCCCACGCCAGAAATCCACTTCCGCCTTGAGCACGCGGAGGGCGGCGTTCGGGAAAAGCGGTCTCCCTTGGTGTACGAAGCCACCAATGTGGTCTGAGTGTCCATGGCTGAGGATCGTCTGTGTAACCTGCTCGTTCCCGATGCCGATGGACTTCAGGCCATCAGCAACCCACCCGATGTCGGCGTTGCTGTCACGGATGCCGAATCCCCCGTCGCAAAGCACGATCTCGTTGCCAAGCCTGAGCACGAGAATGTTCACGTAGAGGGGAAGTCCGTCGGTTCGCTCGCCGTGTGATCTCAGGTCCTCGATCATCGCCGGGCGTTGCCCAGGGGGCCACATCTTGTCGACTTTGTCGTTGAACAGCATGTGACCGTCGCTGATCGACCACGCCTCAATCTTACCGATGTTGAATTTGTAGACGAAGGCGTTGTGGTGCGATTTCGGTTTCGACGTGAGCTCGGCGGCGCTGACGAGCGGAAGAGCAGCTGCGCCGGCGGCGGCGGCAAATGATGTGCCCAGAAAGTGTCGGCGGGAAACGATTGGCATACAGGTTGGCGCGAATTCGCTGCTAAATTTAGTCAGCCGGCGGCATGCGCTCGAATTCTGTCTTGAGAGACGCGCGAAGCGGCTTCAAGCCGAATTTTTGGTCGCTATCATCCCACTCGTTGAACGTGCCGGGATTCGTCTCATCGAGCGCCGCGCGGGCGGCGTCCGCGGCCGCGACGGCAGTTGCGCGGTGTTGTTTCCGCACGTTGCGCGCACCGTGCGCCTCGTAGGCGAGCGTGGTCTCGTGCAGCAGCGTATTGAGGGATGGCGCAAGGTTTCGCGCGCTTCGGCGCGGAGGTATTTCTCATCGAGACGACCGCGGGCAGGCTGCCGCGGGAGGACCGGGACGCGGCGGAGATTTTGCGAAGCGCTCTGCTCCGCGACGGCGTGAAGCTCCTGAGTGGCGGAAAAAATCTGCCTCTGGCCAAGTCGCTCTCGGCGAGACGCGGGCGTTCCCCGGACGGTGAGAATTGGAAGGCTTCTCGGTTCTACTTCCCCGTTTCCACCGTGATCAGGCGGTCGGTCTTCGGATCCACTTCGATCCGCACGTCCCGGAATTCATCAAAGAGACCCTTGTTGTGCATCTGCCAACCGAAGGGACCCGGTCTGCCGGCGGTGGCGTCCTTGAAGTCGAGCACTGCGTAGGCCTTCGTGCCGACCGGCTGAGCGACGGCCATCTTCACGGTGCCTTCGTCCGCGTTAACGAGGAGTTCGACCTGACTCCACTCGTGCGCGTCGAACCGCGGGTGTGGCAGCCGCGTGAACAGCTCTTTGCCGTCGTTGTTTTTTCCCGGCCGGTAGTCCCACTTACCGCCGTTGGGAGGTTGGACTTGAATGCCGTCCAGGGTATCAAGCGCTTTGGCTTCCGCAGGCGGCGCACAGAAAACCACCACGCAAGCCTGGTGATCCGGAGCGCCCGAGAGGTGCCGCATTTGGAAAACGAGCCGATAATTGCCATAGCTCTTTTTCGTATAAATCATCCCGCGGCCCGCGCCGAGGCTGGCCATCGCGCCGTCCTTCACGGTCCATGCCTGCGTGATGTCGGCGGGGTTGTCTATCTTGTCGGTCGCGATCCAACCCTCGAGCGTCTTGCCGTCAAAGAGCGGCGTCATCTGGCTGAGCTGGGCCAACGTCTCGGGTTGTAGTTCCGACGGGGGCGGGAACGTGGGCCCGCTTTTTTTCGTCGCGTCTTGTGCTCGCAAACCGACGGTGACGAGAAGGCTTACAGCCAGGAGGTAATGGGGTTTCATAGATTGGATCGGTGCTGCAGAACAATTTTTTAGGCGGCAAGTCTCAGAGCTTTTCGTTGAGGATGGGGTCGGCGCGTTTAGTCTCCGGCAGGCCAGGGCTGTGGTGGGGAGCGAAGCCGCGCACGTTTTTGAGGACGAAGGTCGGAGGGTTAGCGCACGCAGCGAAAGCCTGTATGGGTGCTGCCGCTGTCAGGAGCCCCCTTTCCCCGAGTGCCGAGCATGTAGCGGCTGCAATACTGATCGGTGCAAAGGTAGGAGCCGCCGCGCACCACGCGCTTGGGAGCTCCGGGCTCCCTGGGATCGAAGCTCTCCGCTTGCGTCGGGCCATGGGGATTACGCACCACGCCGCTTTCCTGGGCCTGGCGAGCGTAAGCGTCAGGGCGATACCAGTCGCTGCACCATTCCCAGACATTGCCGGACACATCGTAGAGCCCGTAGCCGTTGGCGGGAAACGAGGCGACCGGAGCCGTTGCGGAATAGCCGTCGGCGGCGGAATTTCGCGCGGGAAACTCGCCTTGCCAGATGTTCGCCTGCCAGCGGCCGCCCGGACTCAGCTCATCGCTCCACGGATAAGCCTTCCCGGCCGCTCCGCCGCGCGCGGCGAACTCCCACTCGGCCTCGGTCGGCAGGCGTTTGCCCGCCCACGTCGCATAGGCGGCTGCGTCCTCGTAGGCGACATGCACCACGGGATGTTTTTCCCGGCCTTTGAGATCGGACTCGGGGGCCTCCGGATGCCGCCAATTGGCGCCGGGCACATAACGCCACCATCGACGGGCGTCGTCCATTGGCACCACCCGTCCCGGCGACGAAAATACCACCGACCCGGGAACGAGCTTGTTCAAGGGCACACCTCGGAAATCTTCGGGACGCAGCGGCCGCTCGGCGACGGTGACGTAGCCGGTTGCCTCGACGAAGCGGGCGAACTCGGCGTTGGTCACCTCAGTGCGGTCCATCCAGAAGCCGTCGACGTGGACGCGGTGGATCGGCCGCGCGTCATCCATTGACTCCTTGCCGCCGCAGAGGTCGCCGCGCGGATCCTTGCAGCCCATGGAGAACTCGCCGCCGGGGATCCATGCCATTCCTGGCGGCGCGGGCTGTGGTGCCGGCGTGGTATTTTCCACCGTGGGGGCGAAGGAATCGGCGGCCGCTGCGAGCAGTGGTGCCAGGA
>JBDSSU010000309.1:0-10276 GCA_039928635.1 Opitutaceae bacterium
CTGGCGTTGATGACGGAGGTGGGGCCGCCCGACTGGCCCACCAAGACATTTCCTACAAGTTCAGCCATGACAGAGGTGTGTTAAATGAAAGGATTAGAACGAACGTGAAGGGGCAAAGAAGCGGACCGGCCCCCGGGGATGCAAACCCAATTTTTACAGGGAATCCACAGGAGCGTCTTTGGGGTGGCCACGGGGGCGGGAGCAGTTCAGCAAACTCAACGCAACCCGCCCGTGGCGCGGGCGTCTCTCAGCCTTCATGAGCTTTCTTCGTCCCGTTTCTTGGTTGATCGCGTTGCTTCCCGCCGCCCTTTTCGCCGCGGGATCGCCGCCGGTGACGACCCTCTCCAAGGAGCCCGCGCCGAAAGCGCCGAAGAGTGAAGGCGGCTTCGTTTTTTCGCTCCTGCCGAAGTCGCTCCAGCGAAACCCGAGGTTGAGCTTCAATGTCTTTACCGAGATGACCGCGGAAGGTCGAAAGGTGCCGAAGCCGACGCCAAAACAACCGGCTTACTACATCGCCCAGGCGGGTGGGGTGTACAACGGCGGGGTGGGGGCGGAGTACAGCACCAAGGCGCCTCCGGTGGAAAAGCTGGAGCAGTTGATGAAAAATTCCCTGGCGGAGGGCGGCTATCTTCCGGCTGACGATGCGAGCCATCCGCCCACGCTGGTGATTATCTATCACTGGGGTTCTCACAGCTTCCAGCCGCCTCAGGATACGGAAGGGGTCGACGCCGATGGAAACGCGGTCGTCACTCCCGCGATGCCCGAAATCGTGCTCAGAAAAGCGCTGCTTGATCGCGCCATGCTCCTCGGGGGCGTGAAATTCACCCAGGACGTATCGGCGGCGATGGGTCAGGTGGATCAAAAGGCGGCTCTGCAGCGAAATTTCACTCCGGTCGAAGGATCGGATTTTGGAGGAAGTGTCGGCGACATGCTGCCGGACCCCTTCGAACAGCTGCGCAACCGGAGCGTCGAATATGACCGCATGATCGACGAGTTGTTTAGCAGCAGCTTTTTTGTGGTGGCGTCCGCTTACGATTACGCGGCGCTGGTGAAAGGCCAGCGTCGCGTCCTCTGGCGCACGAAGCTGACGGTGAATTCGCTTGGGGTGAACATGCTCGAGACGGTGCCGGCGCTCATCGCGACCGGTGGCGCTTATTTCGGTCGCGAGACGGAAACCCCGGTCGTGATCAACAAGCGGGTTTCGCGCGACGGCAGGGTGGAGGTCGGGACGCCGACGGTCGTGCCGGATCCGGTGGCTCCCGCCACGTCGCCGAAAGGCGCGAAGAAATAGCGGGCGGCGTTACGCGAACGCGCGCGGATTGATGTAGGCGGGGTGCCCTCACCCCGGGGGATGACGGGTGAGGGCACCCGTCCCACATAAATCTGGGACGCATTGAGGTGAGCTGCGTCCGTTGAGACCCCAGCTTTCCCCCGGCCTACAGCAACCGGATCGGCTGGTAATCCGCGGCGCCCTTCATTTTTTTAGCCATCGGCTTCACCTCGGCGATGAAAGCGTCGACCTGGTGCGGCGCCGCGCCGACAAATCGCGCGTTCTCCGCGAGGATGGCCTGCAGCGCTTTCTTGCCCAACCCGACGCGCTTGTCTCCGGCGAGGCGCGTGAGCAAATCGGCATCGCCTCCCCCTGAGCGCAGCGCTTTCGCCGCGGCGAGCGCATGCTGCTTGATCGCATCATGGGCCGTCTCGCGTCCGGCGCCATGCTTCACCGCCTCCATCAAGATTGTGGTCGTCGCGAGGAAGGGGAGATTGCGCTCATTTTCCGCCGAGATCGTCGCGGGAAAAACCTCCATCTGCCGCAGCACCGTAAGATAGGTCTCAAGCAAACCGTCGATCGCGAAGAAGGCATCGGGCAAGGCCACGCGCCGCACCACTGAGCAGGAAACGTCGCCCTCGTTCCACTGATGACCCGCGAGCGCACCGGTCATCGTGACGTAGCCGCCGATAATCGTGGAGAAGCCGCAGATGCGTTCGCAGTTCCGCGCGTTGACCTTGTGGGGCATCGCCGAGGAACCGACCTGCCCTTCCTGGAAACCTTCGGTGAGCAGACCGGCACCCGCCATGAGGCGCAAGGTGGTCGCGCAGCTCGCGCCCGCGGCGCCCAGCTGGTGCAGCGCGCTCACGACGTCGAAGTCCAGACTGCGTGGATAGACCTGCCCGACGGCGCTCAGCGAGGCGTGAAACCCGAGGTGCTTGATGACCCGGCCCTCCAGTTGCGCCACTTTTTCCGCATTGCCACCGAGCAGCGTCAGCTGGTCGAGCTGCGTGCCGACGGCGCCCTTCAGTCCGCGGACCGGGTAACGCGCCAGCAATTCTTCGAGACGGGAGTAAGCGACGAGCAATTCCTGCCCGAACATGGCGAGACGTTTCCCGAGGGTAGTGGGCTGTGCGGGGACGTTGTGCGTGCGGCCCGTGATCATCAAGTCGCGGTGCGCTTCGGCTTGCCGGGCCAGCGCGAGCAGTGCGGCGGCGGTCTTGAACAGAACCAGTTTCAGCGCCCGGAAGATCTGCAGCTGCTCGACGTTTTCCGTGAGATCGCGGCTCGTGAGACCAAGGTGGATGAACTGGCGCTTGGCCAACTCGGAAAATTCTTCGATGCGCGCCTTCACGTCGTGGAGCGTCACGCGTTCGCGTTTCGCGATGGCAGCGAGATCGATGTCTCCCTTGACGCGCTCGTAATCCTTGATGGCTTCCGCCGGAATCGGCACGCCGAGATCCCGCTGCGCCTTCATGACGGCGATCCAAAAATCCCGCTCCAGCGCGACGCGGCCATGCTGTGACCAAATGTCCTTCATCGCCCCGGACGCATAGCGCTCCGCGAGGACATTCGGGATCAACGACGGGGTGGTGGTGGCCGCAGATTCGTTCACGAGAAGCGCGTGAGTAAGCGCGCCTCTTCGCGCGTGGCGAATGGAAAATCCGGCCGGATGCATTCGAGTTTTTTCCTCCCGATTAAGTGCTCCCTTCGCGGACGTCTTCAAAATCGGTTTTCATCTGAACGCATGAAGAAGCGACGTGGTTGAAGGCGGTGCGAAACGCCTCATCACGGCTGAGCTGATTTCGCGTGACCTTCAAAAGCGAAAACCGGCAGCCTCAGTTTTGACTCGCTCGCATGGGCGGGGTTCGCATCGTTCGTCCGTCGTGATACGAATCGCGATTTTCGTAGGGCTGATTTCCTGTTTCTCGCCGGGCACCCTTTGTTCAATCCCCGTTCCCAGGCCTCATGAATGGTAAAGCAATTCCCGGTGTCGTCCCCCGGAGTTCCGCTCGCCGAAACCGGATTTTTCATACCGGCATGGCGGTTGCATTCTTGCTAACTGCCGTGGCGGGCTTCGGGCCCACTTATTTTCTGAAGGGACTCTATCCCACGCCGCCGTTGTCTCCGTTGTTGCACGTGCATGGCGGAGTGTTCACGGCGTGGCTGTTGCTCCTCATCGTCCAGAGCGGATTGGTGGCCGCGCATCGAGTCGATTTGCACCAGCGGCTGGGGATCGCGGGTGCGTTGCTCGCCGTGTCAATGGTTCCTTTGGGTATCATGACGGCGATCGAGGCAGCGCGACGCGGTGCCGCCACCCCGGGGCTGACGCCGCTCGTCTTTATGGTTTTTCCGGTGGGCGCGGTGGTGATGTTCGCGGGGTTCATTGGCGCCGCGCTGTGGAAACGCCGTCAACCTGAACTCCATCGCCGACTGATCCTGCTCGGGACCATCAGCATCATGACGCCCGCGATTGCCCGTTTGCCGTTCGCTGGAAAAAACCCGGTTTTCGCTCTGGCGCTGAGTTTGCTCTTCGTGATCGCTGCGATGATCCACGATTGGAAAACCCGCGGTCGAATCCATCCTCTCTACATTTGGGGTGGTTTGTTCGTCCTGCTTTCCGGACCCGTCCGCTCCGCGATCGGGCACACGGAGGCGTGGCTCTCCATCGCCCGGTTCCTCGTAGGCTAGGAAGCAGAAGGGGCCGCCGATCCGAAAGGCGCGGGTTACCCTTAACCCGGCGGGATCGGGAGCGAAAGGACCTCCTGAACGGCGCGTTTCGGAATAACGCGCCCTGCCTTCATGCCAGGCATCTTACCGCGAGGTCGCGCAACACTTCCTCCTGCTCGTGCGGGCGCTGGATGATTTCCTCGAACACGGCGATGAACTCCTGCTGGTTGTCGATCAACCGGCGCAGCGGTGGCATTTTCGCGCTCCCCGCGAGTTTGCCGAGATACCACGGATTCTGGCTGAAGAGATTGAATGAGTTCTTCTCCGTCGCTCCCGTGAATTTTGCGCCGTAAGTGGCGGTCGCTTTGGGCATGCCGTCGAGTCCTCGTGGACCGACGCGGACGTCTCCGGCGTCGAGCAGCGCGCGAACTTGCAGGAGGATGCGGTTGCGATTCTGCAAGGCGCTGATCACCGGACGCGCATCGCCGCCGGTGAAAAAATGCCGGTGCAGCGCTGAGAGGGTCCATTTCAGGTCGCCCCGAAAAAACGCTTCGGCGGCTTCGAAGAAATCTCCCTCCGCCGTGTTCGCGGTCAGCTCGGCCACGTGGGTGTCCTCGATCGTTTCGCCCTCGGCGACGGAGTTCGCGAGTTTGTTCACCTCGGCCACCAGCAGCCGGGTGTTGGAGCCGACTTTCGCGAGCAGCAGCCGCGCCGCATCCGGCGCAAAGGTGACGCCGAGCTTCTTCGCTTCGGCGAACACCACGCCTTCGAGGGCGAAGCCATCGGCATCATCGCCGCCGGCGAGCGCGAAATCCGCGTTTTTCTCGACCCATTTTGGAAACGATCTCCGCCGATCCATCGGGGCGGCGGTGATCAATACCGCGGTTTCCTCCGGGTTAACTTTTTCCAGGATTTGCTGGAGGTCTTCCACCAGCTTCAACGTGCTTTCCGCGCGGCCGGTCACCGAATCAGCCAGAAAATTAACGTCTTTCAACCAGACGACGCGTCGCCCGCCGAACATCGCGATGGTTTGCACGCTTTCGCGGAAACGGTTCACCGCGTCTTCCACTTCGCTCACATTGCCGGCGAAGCCACTGATGATCTCCCGTGAGAATTCGTCCGGCACCTCCGCGGCGAGCGCATCGAACCGCTCCCGGCCGAGGCGGCCGACGAGAAAATCGTCAGCGCCTGCGATGAAGGTGAAGTTTTTCGTAGCGGCCATGCGCGATAAGGTCGCGAACCCGCGACCGGCGCACGAAAAAAAAGCGCCGGAGGGCGGCCAGTAAAGGGACAAACCGTGTCCGGAGCCGATCAACCCGGCTTGGCGCCCGGCCGCTCCTGGCGTTGTCCTCCTGGTGCTCTCAAATGAACGTAGGACCGGGGGGCGCGTCTAATCCGCTCTCATCGATTGATGATCATCCGTGCTTCAAAGAATTCCCTTCTGGTTTCACCGGGCGTTGTCGAAACGTCACGGTGGCGTCCTTATTTTCGCGTCGTTGTTTCTCACGACCTCGCTGCTCACCCGGCTGGCGTTGATGGGGAAAGCGGCGGCGCAGCTGACGCCGAATGCCAGTTTGATCGCGGCGTTGGGGTGGGGCTTGGTTTACGACCTGGGTACGCTGCTGCTGCTTGCGGCGCCGCTTGCCGTCGGCCTGGCGGTTCTGCCCGCTAAGTTTTTCGCGAGGAGAGCATCGCAGGGGCTGGCGCATCTCCTTTTCTGCGCGACGCTTTTTCTCCTGCTGTTCGCGACCGTGGCGGAATGGACGTTTTGGGATGAGTTCAGCGTTCGCTTCAACTTCATCGCGGTCGACTACCTCGTCTATACCAAGGAGGTGATCGGTAATATCCGGGAATCCTATCCGCTGCGGCTGATTTTCGCCGGGGTCGGACTTCTGACGGTTCTTGGCTATGCGCTGCTTCTCAGGACCGGGCTGATGAAGCGATGGCTGCAGGCCGAGCCGGAGTCGTTCCGCCGGCGCTCGGTCGGCGGCGCCGCCTGGCTCGCAGGCGCGATCGTGGCGGGTTTGCTGCTTAACGGGGAGCAACTTCCCGCCTTCGCCAACAACTTCCACCGCGAACTCGCGAAAAATGGAGTGTGGTCGCTCTTCGCTGCCTTCCGGAACAACGAACTCGATTACGAGCAATTCTACACGACGCTCCCGATCGACGAGGCCTTTGCGAATCTGCACGCCGAATTGGCGGCGGACGGCAGCCGGCCGCTGACGAAGGATCCGCGAGACACCTTGCGCTATGTCCGGCACGCGGGTGAGGAACTCCGTCTGAATGTGATTCAGATCACGGTCGAGAGCTTGAGTGCGGATTTCCTCAGCACGTTTAACCGGTCGTCACATTTGATGCCGTATCTGGAGGAGATCGCGAACAAGAGCCTCGTCTTCGATCAGCTTTATGCGACCGGCACGCGGACGGATCGGGGAATGGAAGCGCTCACGTTGGCGCTGCCGCCGACCCCGGGTCGGTCGCTGGTGAAACGTCCCCGCAACGAAGACCTGTTCACCCTGGGCTCGGTGTTCCGGAGCCGCGGCTACGATACCGCCTTCATCTACGGCGGTTATGGCTACTTCGATAACATGAATTATTTCTTCGGCCACAACGGCTACCGCGTGGTCGACCGCGCCGCGGTGTCGAAGGCTGACGTGACCTTTGCCAATGCATGGGGCGCGTGCGACGAGGACCTTTATCGCTGGACGTTGCGAGAGGCCGACGCCGCGTACGCCGCGGGCGTGCCCTTTCACCACTTTGTCATGACGACATCGAATCACCGCCCTTTCACTTATCCTGAGGGACGAATTGATCTGCCTTCCAAAGTGTCCGGGCGCGCCGGGGCGGTAAAATACACGGATTATGCGATCGGCCAATTTCTCCGCGAAGCGGAATCAAAGCCATGGTTTAAGAACACGGTGTTTGTCATCGTGGGCGATCATTGCGCCTCGGTCGCGGGCAAAGCCGCGCTGCCGGTGCAGAATTACCATATTCCGCTGATTGTTTATTCGCCCGGAGGTCAGATTGCGCCGGGGCATGTGAAGGATCTTATGAGCCAGGTCGATTACGCGCCGACTCTCCTCGGACTGCTGCGGTGGAGTTATGCCAGTCGGTTTTTCGGCTGGGATGTCCAGAGTGCCACGGGCGATCGCCGTGCGCTGATCGGCAACTACCAAAAGCTGGGGCTGTTCGAGCCGGGGATGCTGAGCGTGCTCATGCCGGTGCGGACGGCGGTGGAGTTCCGCTTTGATCCCGCAGATTTTGGTTTGACGCCCCGCGTGCCCCTCGAGACCCGGGAGACAATCTCGTATTATCAAACGGCCAGTTATCTCTACAAAAACGGCATCTACCGGGCGCTGAGCCGGGCTGACCAGGCGCGTTACGCCAAGGAGGTTTCGGGCGAACACCGGCCGGCGTCCCAGCCATCGCGCGGATGACGGAACCGAGTTCGCGGAGGCCATGCTTCCAGAAAAAAATCGCCACATCGGGATGAGGCAGTGAGTGTGCGGCGGCGTTCACGCTATGCTCCTATCGGAAACCCCTGTCATCACTGCTCCCGTGCGCCCGGTTTCGTGGCGACGTGACCTGGGCATTCTGGCTCTGGCGTTTGTGTTGCTGATTGGTTTCCGGCTCGGCAGCTATCCGCTCGCAAGCCCGGACGAAGCCAGAAACGCCGAGATCGCGCGCGAGATGCTCGCGAGCGGGGATTTCGTCACCCCGCGCCTGAATGGCGTGAACTATTTCGAAAAACCTCCACTCGTTTACTGGGCCGTGGCGGGAAGCTTGCGCGTCTTTGGGGAGAACGAATGGGCGGTCCGAATGGTGCCGGCCGTTTTTGGGCTGGGCGGTGTTTTGCTCACTTATGCCGCCGCACGCGGGTTTCATGGGCGGGAGGCCGGGCTCGCCGCGGCGGCAGTGTTGGGGACTTCGCTGCTGCATCTCGGTTTGTCGCGATTTCTTATTCTGGACATGGCGGTGGCAGTGTTGATGAGCGCGACGCTTTTTTGTTTTATCCTCGGCATCAGGGAAGCGGCCGGGGCCCGGCGGCGGTGGTTGTTCTACGGCCTGTACGCGAGTGCCGCCCTCGCGACGATGACGAAGGGCCTGATCGGGTTTTTGGTGACTGGCGCGGTGATGTTTCTGTGGTTGCTGATTTTCAATCAGTGGAAACGCCTCCGCCCGTTCTACCTGCCGAGTGGTTTGCTCCTCTTCCTGGCGATCGCCGGCCCGTGGCATGTTTTGGCGGCGCTGCGGAACGAAACCTGGGGGCACCGTTATTTCGTTTACGAACATTTCGAGCGGTTCACTTCCTTGGCCGCCGATTGGCCGGGCCCTTGGTACTATTTTATTCCGGTGATTCTGCTCGGAGTATTTCCGTGGACCGGGTTTCTGGGCTGTTCGATGCAACATGCGCTCGCGGGAGGATGGGCGGCGCGAAAGGAGCGCGCGGATCAGTGGTTCTTCGTCGTCTGGATCGGTTTTATCTTCCTGTTTTTCAGCGCATCACGCTCCAAGCTGCCGCCGTATATTCTGCCGGTGTTCCCTCCCCTCGCCGTTTTGATTGGCGCCTGGTTCGTAAACGGAGCCGACGGCGAACCTCGTCGGCTCCGACGGGGCCTGAGGGTCTTTTCATTTTTCTGCGGGCTGGTGTCGGTGATGTTGCTGGTCACGGTTCTCAAAACCGGCCTGGTCATTCGGGATCCTGAGCAAGCGGCGATTTTGCGGCCGTTCGGAGTGGCGATCGCCGTGGTGCTGCTCTCGGGTGGTCTCTTCGCGCCCTGGCTGGCGCGAATGCGGGGTGAGCGGAACGCGCTCGCGGCGATGGCGATGACGATGGCGATGGTGATTGCCGTGCTGACGTTCGCCGCGGGACACGTGCAGCGGCCCAGCACGAAGCCTTTGGCGCAGACCGTGGACGCGACCGCGAAACCGGGAGAACGCGTGGTGCACTATCACGAGTTCTTCCATGATTTCGTTTTCTACGCGCGGCGGGTGGTGGACGTCGTCGCGTTCAAGGGTGAGCTTCAGTTGGAGGAGGATGCCGCCGCGCGCGCGAGTGGGCGCTTCCTGCAGGAACCGGAATTTCGAACGCTGTGGGCGCAAGGAGGCCGGGTTTTTGCGGTCGCTCGCAAACGCGACTTGAAGGAGCTCTTTGGCGATTCGTCGTTTCGTTATCATTTGCTCGGCGAGACGCGGGACCATTATTTGTTCAGCAACCAACCCTGAGATGTCTGCGCCCGCCCTTTCCGTTTCTCCTGCGCCCGCCGCTGCATCGGCGCAGCCCTTCCTGCCGCTCACGCGCCCCACGATCGATGAGGAGACCATCGCCGGGGTCGTGGAGGTGCTGCGCTCGGGTTGGATCACGTCGGGTCCGAATGTGAAAGCGCTG
The DNA here is from genome assembly GCA_039928635.1 of Opitutaceae bacterium. Lineage (GTDB taxonomy): Bacteria > Verrucomicrobiota > Verrucomicrobiia > Opitutales > Opitutaceae > DATAKE01. The sequence continues at coordinate 9,330 of JBDSSU010000309.1, forward strand.
GAGGCAAAACTGTCGGAATACTGTGGCGGGAGGCCGGTCCGCGTTTTCAATTCCGGCACCTGCACGATGGAGATCGCGTTGCGGATCGCCGGCGTTGGTGCGGGGCACGAGGTGATAACCACGCCGCTTTCCTGGGTGGCCACGAGCAACGTCATCCTCGAGGTAGGAGCGAAGCCCGTCTTCGTCGATATCGATCCCGTGACGCGGAACATCGATCTGGAGAAGATCGAGCAAGCGATCACCCCTGCCACCCGCGCGATCATTCCAGTGGACTTGGCCGGCTTGCCCGTGGATCGAGACCGCCTTTACGCGATCGCGAAGAAACATGCCCTCCGGGTGGTGGAGGATGCCGCGCAGTCGTTGGGGAGCACGTGGAAGGGGAAACGGATCGGCGCAATCGGCGACTTCGTTTCCGTGAGTTTTCACCCGAACAAAAACATCACGACCATCGAGGGTGGATGCCTTGTGATGAACGACGAGCAGGAAGCGAAGCTTGCCGAGCAATATCGTCTGCAGGGCGTGGTGCGCACGGGCTACGATGGCATGGAGGTCGAGCGGGTCGGCGGTAAGTTCAATTTGACGGACGTCGCGGCGCGCGTGGGTCTCGGTCAGTTGCCCCGACTGGCCGAGTTCAATGAGAAACGCCGGGAGCTGGCCCGCGTTTATTTCGAGCTGCTGGAAGCGCCTTCCCTCCGCGAAATCGGGCTGCAATTGCCGCCGGCGGATTTCGTGGAGACCAACTGGCATATGTTCCAAGTCGTGTTGCCGGAGTCGCGATTGACGATCAAGCGGGCCGAAGTGATGGCGGGGATGCACGCCGCCGGGATCGGGACGGGAGTGCACTATCCGGCGATTCACCTGTTCGCTCTCTACCGGGGGTTGGGCGGGAAAGAGGGCGACCTGCCTTTCGCCGAAGAGGTCTGCCGCAATATTCTCACGCTCCCGCT
>JBDSSU010000310.1:0-2566 GCA_039928635.1 Opitutaceae bacterium
ATCACTGGGGTGACCACCTATACGTGGGATGGAACGCTGCTCCCAAGGGGTCCGAGGTAATTACTAAGGGAGCGGTCGACGTGCGACCGCAAAAAGCCGGCAGCGGTGCGCGAGCGTTTCGGCCGCCGGGGAACTTCTGGGCCGCGAGGCACACGAGGAATCGCGGAGGACCTTTTGATCGTTGGGAACGATCACGCGGCGGGACTAGCCAGTTTGGCTTTGTCGCTCCCGACGCTTTCTGCTTCGATGGCTTTGGTTCGCTGAAGAATTTTCGTTATGCACCACGGACAGGTCACACCCGAGATCGCGGCGGGGTTGCTCGCTCTGCGCGAGCGCATCGCCGACTGCAAAATTCCCGCGTCGAAACTCGACCAGTCGATTAACATAGCCGTCTGGAATATTCGCGAGTTCGGCAAGGTGCGGCGCACGGATGCGGCCATCCATTACATCGCGGAAATCCTCGGCCAATTTGACCTCATTGCGCTGATCGAGTTGCGCGACAATCTCGAGGATCTAGGCCGGGTGCTGCCGTACCTCGGCCGGAGCTGGGAGGTCGTCTATTCCGATTGGGTTCCGGACGACGGCGGGAATAGTGAGCGCACGGCGTTTCTCTTCGATCGCCGAGCGGTTATTTTCAATGGTCTCGCCGCCGAGCTCGATGTGCCGCGGGTGAAAAAGGGCGATGAATATCTGGCCACCGGCTCATTTTGGCGCGCGCCTTACCTCTGCTCATTTCGCTCCGGTAATTTTGATTTTCTCGCCATTGCGGCGCACGCGCGCTGGGGCTCGGCCAAGGGACGCGAAGCCGAGCTGAAATTGCTCGCCGAGTGGATCGACACCCGCTTCCAAAGCAAATACGTCGAAGACACCGACCTCCTCGTGATGAGCGATTTCAACACGCCGAAATTAACCGACAAGCTCTTCGCCGCGCTCGCGAGCCGCGGCCTGAAAATTCCAAAACCGCTCGTCGAACTGAAATCCGGCGATCGCGTGATCAAAGGCACGAATCTGACCAAGGATGCGCGCTACGATCAGATCCTCCACCGCGCCACCGTCCCGGAAAACTTTACCAACCACGGCGGCGCGCTCGATTTTTTCATCGACGACGCGCACATCGAGGAGCTGTTCCCGGGGAAAAACTACACTCGGCAAAAGTTCACCTACCAGATGTCCGACCACTTCCCGGTTTGGATTCAAATCAAGACGGACATCGACGGCTTTCGCTTCAACCAGATCGTGCAGGCGGGAGATCCCTAGTTCCGCAGCCGGCGTCAGAGCAATCGTATCGGCCGCTCGGCGCGGCGGCGGGCCTCCAAGGAGTGACGGCTTCCGAGCCGTCAAGTTTGGTTCCCGTCTCGCGGAAGAAACACGGCGGCTGGGAAGCCGCCTCTCCTTGCAGAACTGCCTCGGGCCGCCTTGCCTTGGCTGAGCGGTGATAGAAACGGCCCAGCGTTCTTCTGATGGACAATGTCCGCCATCGGCTTTCCCTTAGCGTTCCCAATCATGAAAGCTCGACTTCTCCTGCTCGCCTCTCTCGTAGCCGTGACACCGGCATTTGCCGCGGAGCCCGCGCCCCCGGCCAAGGTTCCCGGCTTTGCCTTCGTGAAAACGGTGGGGCCGATCTCGGAATACACTCTGGAAAAAAGCGGCCTCCAGGTTTTGCTGCTGGAGGAACACTCGAGTCCGACCTTGACGTTCATGGTCACCTACCGCGTGGGTTCGCGGAATGAGGTGACGGGGACGACCGGCGCGACGCATTTGCTCGAGCATCTGATGTTCAAAGGCACGCCCAAGTTCAATCGTGAAAAAGGCACGAGCGTCGATCAACTACTGGAGCGCGTCGGCGGCATTTACAACGCCACCACCTGGCTGGATCGGACCAATTACTACGCCAATATCGGGAGTGAAAATCTGGACAGCTACATGGCGGTCGAAGCCGACCGGATGCGCAATCTCTGGCTGCGCGAGGAGGATCGGAAACCGGAGATGACGGTGGTGCGGAACGAATTCGAGATCGGCGAAAACAATCCCACTCAGGCGTTGGAAAAGGAAATCTACGCGTCCGCGTTTCTCGCTCATCCCTATCATCATTCCACGATCGGATGGCGGAGCGATATCGAGAAGGTGCCGATTGAGAAGCTGAAAGAATTTTACAACACGTTCTATTGGCCGGACAACGCGACGGTCTCTGTCATTGGCGATTTCGATCCGGCGAAGGCGCTCGAACTGATCCAAAAAAACTACGGCTCGATCCCGAAAGCGCCGAAGCCAATCCCGATCGTTTACACCGAAGAACCGGAGCAGACCGGCCCGCGGCGTGTGACGGTCAAACGCGCCGGAGAGCTGGGCGTGCTGGCGCTTGCGCACAAAATTCCCGCAGCCGTCGATAAAGACCAAGCTGCCCTGCGCGTGCTCGACGTCATCCTCACCGTCGGAAAAAACAGCCGCGGCTATCGCGCCTTAACCGACAAAAATCTCACCACCGACGTGTCGGGCGATGTAGGATTTTTCCACGATCCATCGCTCTATATTCTTTACGCCAGCCTTGCTCCCGGCAGCACGCATG
>JBDSSU010000311.1:0-9249 GCA_039928635.1 Opitutaceae bacterium
CCAGCGCTTCGTTTGGTCAAAGGTCCGAAAGTTCATCGGCTTGTCGAAGGTCGTGACGTGAATGGGCACCAAGGAAGTGTACCAGCTGATCTCGGTGCCGAAGCGGATGACGTCCTCGATATCGCCGAGGCTGTCCCGCTGCAGCACGCAACCGAGCGACGCGAAGCTCTTTTCCTTCGGCAGATATTTCATGAACGACGCCATCGCATGGAGCGCGTCGTGCCAGGAGCGGCTGAAGCCGCCATTGATGTCGTCCTGGTTTCCGGGCCACAGCGAGTCGAGCGAGATGGAGATATCGCAGCCGCCGGCCTCGATCGATTCGTGGATGCGTTCGTCGGTCGCAAGACCGTTGGTTTGCATCCGCACGTGCACCCCACGCGATTCGAATTCGCGGATGATCTCCGGCAGATCCTGCCGGGTGAAGGGTTCGCCGCCGGTCAACAAAACCATCGCCACACCCATCGCCGCGAAATTATCCGCGATCCGCTTGATCTCCTCCAAAGTGCATTCGCGGACGTCTGAGTTGGCGTAGATGATGTTGCACTGCTTGCACGTGAGATTGCAGCGCGCAGTGATATAAAACTGCACGTAGACCGGCGCGTCCTGGAGGAGGGCGGCGCGGGCCAGGGTGATTTTGGAGAGAGAGGAAAACATGAAGCAATCCGGCGAGGGAGCGTTCTACCGTCCCCTGGCGCACGTTTGAAAGTAAATAGGTATTACCGAAAACGCACGGTTTGCACGTAACTCCAATCCCAGCGGTCGTCCTGTTTGGGTCCACCGTTGATGCGCAGCACGAGTTGGGAGCCGTTTCCCAAGTCCGGCAAAGGAAGGTCGACGGTCACCGTGCCACGAGCGCGCCAGTCATGCATGGGATCCAGATTCCCGCTCTTCATGAGTTGTTCGCGGCCGTCCGGAGTGCTGACGGCGATTTCATAACCGATACCGTCGCTGTGGTTTTCACCCTCGTAGGCCGCGGGTAGCACGCCGAGCCCGACCGTTACAAAACAAGCGCCGGGGGGAATGCGGAACTTCAGTTCGTGAGGCGGAGGAAGGTTGCGAGCTTCCCGGCCGTCGACGGTGGTTGGCTGAGGATCGGGGAAGCCGGGCGATTCGGGCGGGACGGAAAATCCGAGCAACTGGCGCGGATCGAAGCCGCCAGTTTTGATCTGCACGTGCGAAACGTACGACTGATCCCAGGCGCCGTTTCCGGAGGGGCCCCGTTCGGTGCGGATTCGAACGGTGCCCGGCACAACGGCGGGCGGGAAAAAAACGCGCGCCGTCTGCATGCCCCGATCTTTGGCGACGGTGTGCGGCTGGATGAGGCGGCTGAACAGGAGTTGAGCGGGTTCATTCTCCCGGAGGTACTCCACGATGAATTCGACGCCATCGGTTTCACCCGGGTCGTAGGATTGAGGCATCATCCCGAAGCTGAAAACAATCTGCTGGTCGTTACGCTCGACGGGAAACGTGATTGAGCCCGGGGCGTGGACGACCGTGATGGGCTCGCCGAACAGTTCGGTGATCCCGGTTTCCTGGGTCGAAATGGCGAGCCGCGGGCGATTTGCCGTCGGGTGCTGCAGATAAGTCATCGCCTCGAGCGCTGCTTCGTCCGCCTGGGAGGGTCGGGGCATCGAGGAAAAGGAAATCGTCCCAGACCGCGAGAAGCCGCCCGCTGGAGCGTTGAGCCGGATCCGCCGCACTTTTTTTCCCGGGGTTGCGTTGGAATAAAGCGAGAGCACGTCCGAGGTCTCGGAGAGCAAGGGTGAAATCAGAACCGGAACTTGCAGCGTGAGCGGCGAGACTAGGAACGAGCGGGGTGCGGAATCACCGCCCGTGTCCACCTCGAGAAACAACGCGTGCGCGTGATAGGCGATTTTGCGCGCCGCGCCAGCGAGCGAGGAGCGGAGATCCAGGGAAAAAAGCAGCAGCTGGTTCGCGGCTGGGTCGGGGACGTCCACCCATTCTCCCAATGCGATCGGACGCTGGGTGATCGGGACGGGAGCACTCGGCGCGGTCGGACCCGGGGTGCCGCTTTTTTCGAAGAGCACGTAATCGCGTCGAGCGCGGATTGGTTGATAAAAATTCAGGAGCGATTGCAGGGTCAGCGGATCGTCCGCCGCCGGCAGACGCCCGTCGATCGTCTGCAGCTTCAGAAGGAAAAAGTCGGGGCGTTGCGCGGAGTCGCGCAGGAATGCTGCGTTCAACTGCTGAAGGTGGGGATGGTAGACATTGAACGCTCCTCCGCCCATCGGACGCGGGTGGTAGTTCAGGCCGTTCAACAAAAGAATCCCCTGTTCGTAGCCGAAGAAATCGATCGAGGCAGAGCCGACGTCCCGGCGGATATCGCTCAACCCGGCCAGCTGCTTCTGCTGCTGCAGGTCTTTTTCGAGCGCTGATTTCGATTGGCGCGGCGCGGCGACGAAACGGGCGTTGCGCTCGAATTTTGCCGGGACGCCGAGCGCGAGTTCCCCGAAACGCCGGACAGAAAACGAACTGGTCGCGACGGCGGCGATGAGGAACGCCAGCGCGGTCGCCATGGCGGACCAGGCGATTTTCCGCTGATCGGCCAACGGCGCGTCGACGGTCCACAGGATCATCGGCAGGAGCGGCGCCCCCACGGCGAGGAAACCGAAGAACAGGTAGACGTGGCCGTCAGCGCGGACAAACCCGTGTTTCCATTGGAGAAAACCAAAGAAAGCGAAGAGCAACAGCAACAGGCCGCGGGAGAGGCGGCGTTGGGGAATCCACGCATTCAGCAGTAGCGCGGCGGCAAAAAGCGACGCGCAGAGTAAACCGAAGACGAGCACACGTGGTTCGGGATCCATTCCCATGACCGCGTTGTATCCGCTCGTGAGCGCGAACAACGCTTGGAAATAACCCGGCAGATTCCCGAGGTGCTGCCCCGCCCCGAGCCAGCCGGCGATAAACGTGATCAAGGCGATGCCTGCGATGGCGACCGCGCGTTTCCGATTCCCGCGCGGGACTCCGTCGAGAATGACGAAAACGAGCGAAGCTCCCGCCAGGGTCGCGTGGCTTCCTTTCATCAGCACACTGAAGCCGAGCAGAGTCGCGGCCACGCCGGTCGTCACCGTTGAGGTGCGGAGAGCGTTGCGTGCCAGGAGAGCGATCGCGGCGAGCAGGATGGCCACGTCGTAGATCAGGTCATCCACGCTCGGGAGAAAAACCAGCAGGCCGAAGAGCCAGATCCATCGCCAAACTCCCGAAGGAAAGTGGGCGAAGATCTGGACGGCCAGCCACGCGAACGCGCCTTTGAAAAGGAGATCCCCCCAGAAATATTCGAAGAACGCGTAGCCGCCATAGGTATGGCCATAAGCGAGAAACCCGAACGGCCCGGTCATCGCGACCGTGTCAGCGCCGAACTGCCGGCCGGTGGCGAACATCCACGCGTAGGAACCGTAGTTGGAGGAATCGAGGCCCCACGACATCACTTCCCGTGGCGGCAGCAGAAAATAAACCGCGAGTGCGACCCATGCTGCCAGTTTCCACCCGAGCGCGGTGATCGAAACGCCGGCGGCGGCGGGGGATGACTGGGATGGCTTATTCAAGCGGCCCGAAGAGCAGGTTCACACGCGGGGCGTGACTCACAAGAGCAGGATGCAACCGAAAATTACTGGAGCACGAAGTTAGCGAGGTACGTCCAGTCCCAGCTCCGTTCATCGTTCGGGCCGGACTCCGTGCGGACGAGGAGTCGATCGATGGGCCCCAGCGCCGGTAAGGCGATGTCGGCGTGTTGCCGGCCTTGATCCTGCTGGTTTTGAACGGGGGAGAGATCCCGGCGGAATAACGTTTCCTTCGGCTGGTTGGGGCGCGCGAGCTCGACGACGAAAGCGCCGCCGTTGGTATTTCCGCCGGCCGAGTAGGCCCCCGGCATGTAACCAAAATCGAAGCTCAGCTTTTTTTCGCGGCCGTTGAGCTTGAACGTGAGCATCCCGGGAGCGTGGAGCACAAACACCTGTTCCTTGCCCAGCGCCGCGGCGGCCGCATGGTCGGCGTCAGCTGCCGCGGGAGCGACATTGAAGCCGGGAAACTGCTTCAGTGAAAAGTCGCCGCGCTTGAGCTGTACCCGCGCAAAGTAAGACCAGTCCCACGCGGCATCGCCGTGGGGGCCGGCGTCCGTTCTCAAGGCCAGCCGCATCCCGGCCTTGACCGGGGGAAGGACGACACGCGCGGAGTGGTTGCCGCGGTCCTCGACGCGGGAGAAGGGATCAAGATAGTCGCGATGAAGTTCGATCGCTCCGCCTTCGATGGGCCGGAGCTCCGCGATGAAAACCACGCCGTTGCCCTTGCCCTTGTCGTACGCATCGGGATCGATGCCGTAGTCGAAAAGAAATTCGCGCTCGTTGCCTTCGAGTTTCCACACCATCTCGCCTGGCGGTTCGATCTTCATGATCGGCAGCCCGCGCAGGGTCAGGGCAGGGGCGTTGGCCGGGAGGATGGATTCCGGCGGAACATTGGACATGGGTGAGCGCGCCGTCGTGATCAGCTCCTCGACGTCGAAGTCGGCCGGTACGGCCGGGCGCGGCAAGGTGTAGAATTCCACCGCGAGTTTGTCCGTGTCGAAAAACTCGGGGTGCGCGGTGAAGAGTCCGAATCGATCGAGGCGCTTCCCCGGGCGGTTTGTGAACAGGTTGAGAATGTCGACTTCCTCCTCGATGACGGGCGCGAGGATAAACGGGGAAACGACCATCGAAGGAACGATGCGGCGGCTTTCCGGCAATTCGATGCCTTCGCCCAACAAACTCATGAACACGAGAGGTGGCTTGTAGGCAGCACTCCGCAGCCGGCCGAGGGCACTGAGGGGCAGATCCAGCCGCGCCAACAGAATCTTTCCCGGTGGAACCGGTGGGACGTCCAGAACTTCCCCGATGCGCACCGGAGTGCGTTTAACCAGGAGCGGTTCGTCGACGGGATGCGCCGGCATTCGGCGCATCAGCAGATATCCCTGTTCCAACAAGACGGGGGTGTAGTGTTGGACCAAGGCGATCAGGGACAGCGGGTCGTCTTCCGTCACGAGCCGGTTGTCGATGGTGTCCAGCTTCACCAGATAAAACTTCGGGGCGCGTTCCGGGTCGCGGATGAAATCGCGATTCCCTTCGGTCAGAAAGCGATTGTAGGCGTTGAACGAACCGCCGCCCATCGGTCGCGGGGTGTAGTTCAATCCGTTCAAGGCAATGATCCCGTGCTTTACGCCAATGAGATCGATCGGCTCATCCTGCACGGCCAGCTTGGTCAGCGTCATCACGAACGTGCCCTTGCGGCGCGTGAGCTCTTCATCGAATTTTGCCTTCGTCGAGCGCAGCGTGAAAACCTGCCGGGCGCGTTGTTGCATCTGCAGCGGGACTTGGCGGAGCAGCCACGTGATTCGGGGAAGATTTCTTTCCCCGGCGCCAACGAGGCTGCCACCGATCGCGATGAGAACGAGCACGCTCGCGGCCAAAGGCGCCCATCGAGGCAACGCGAGCCGCTGATCCCGGAAGGCGTGGAGGTAAACGGTCAGGGCCGCGACAATTCCGAAATGGAAAAAAATGTAGACGTGACCGTCGGCGCGCACAAAGCCGTGTTTCCAGTTCGCGAAGGTGAAGCCCGCGAAAAGCACGAGCACTGCGAGCGTGCTCCGCTCCCGCCGATGAATCCACGCGGCGCAGGCGATGAGCAGGGCGATGGCGCCGAGAACGATGAGACCCCGGCTCGTGACGTTCATCTCTTCCTGCAACGCCATCGCTTCGTTGTAACCATCCGTGAGCTGGCGGATCCCGTGGACGAACGAGGGGATGTTGAGCGGATTTTGTCCCGCGAGAATCCACAGGGCGAGGAACGCGACGGCGAATGTCCCCGCGAGCCATCCCGCGCGTTTCCAATCGCGAAGCCAAAGGTAATGCCCGAGCAGCACTCCCATGGTCGCACCTGCCAGGACGAAATGCGTGCCTTTGAGTAGCGACAGGAAAGCCAGAAGTATCGCCACCCCTGCGGTCCAGCGAACCGGCAGCTGGCGTTCAGCGGGACGGAGGAGCAGGAGTCCGCCCAGCAGCATCATCCACTCCGCGGGGAAATCCTCCAGCACCGAGCTGAAAATGATGATGGTGGCGAACCACGCACAGCGCCAGGCGGAGCGCCGGCATTCCCACATGAACCACAACACCAGTCCGGCAAAGACTGCCTTCTGCGCGATTTCGCAGAGCGTGCGGACCCAGAAAAGGTCCGCGTTGTAGACAAACCCGTAGAGCACGAACCCGTACGGCCCGGTCATCGGCACCACTTGCGGCCCGAACTGAAACCCGTGCGCCGTGAAGTAGGAGTAGGACGCGTAGTTCGAGGAGTCCAAGGTGACGTCCATCACGGTTTGCACCGGGTAATAAAAATAGATCGTCAACCCGAGCCAGGCGAGGGCGAGCAGGACGAGTTGCCAGAGGGGTGGACGTGTGCGCATCAAGGTCGGAACGGAAACGGAAAAAGAAGGACGGCGCTAAGCAGAAAAATCACTTCAATTCGATTTGCCGCCAATACGACCAGTCGAAGCTGCTGGTCTTGTCAGCTGAGTTAAAGGTCCGAAGCAGCAGTCTGCCGCCCTCGAAGGAGGGAAGTGCGACCGCAAAAGTTTGGGTGCCGCGATCGTCCGGAGCCGATGCGGGGTCGAGGTAGCGTTGAAACAACCGCGAGCGATCTCCGGCCGCGGAGATAAACTCCACGCTGAAAGAGACTCCGTCCGTGACGTCCGGAGCGGGTTTGGTATAGGCCGCTGCCGCGATTCCAAACGCGCCTTGAATCGCCCGGTCTTTCGCGGTGACAGCCATTTCCATGACACTGTCGGGATGCATGAAAAGGGTGGGGCGGTCGTCAACGATCCCAGACACCGGGGAAAAGGGCGCGGAGACCGAGATCGGGAGCCGGTTGAGCGCGGCATATTGCTTCTCCAGCGTGGCGGTGAGATTGGGCGCGCGCTTCGGCACCAGGGGCGCCAGCCGGTAAACGCGATAGTGAATCGAGCGGCGCCACGCCCATCGCGTGGACGACGGGGAATCGACGATCACATGATCGATCTCCGGCGGAGCGTTTCCTTCCTCGAACCGCCACACGTCGATGTCTCCGCGGAAAAAGGGACGGGTCAGAAATCCCGCGCGCGCCATTCGCCACGGGAGCGTATAGCGGATCTGGGTTCCGTCGACGGTGATCACCCGGAGAGCCGGCTCGGTGAGCGGCTTCACTTGATCGAGAACCAAACCAATCCAGTTGGGCGAGGGCTCCAACTCCAGCCAGCAACCGTTCTCGTCCCGCGGTAAGGTGATGCGCTCGCCAAATCGCGCCGTGCCTTCTCTGACGACGGTTCGCACTTCCTGAACCGGAACGCTTTTCTTTTTCCACAGCGAGAGACTCTGCTCGTTCAACACGAATTCGTAGGCTTGGTACAATGCGAGTTGCGCTGGTCCGTCGCGCAATCCCGGCAGCACGTCGTTGTCCTGGTCGATCCGCTGCAGCCAAAAGGGCGGTGCACCGGTGGCGAGCACGGCGGCGGCGTTGCGCCTGGCGGCGGCGTCATCTCGCACGAACTGCGTTCCAAAGCTCGCCGACGGCGTGGCGCGAAATTCGTTGAGGAGAACCTGCGTCGAATGGTCGCCGATGATGCCGACGGGGCCGCCTGCCAGAGCGGTGCGGGTTTGCGGCATGTCAAAACCAGCGCCGTAGGCCGCGAAGTGCTGGCGTAAGCGGTCACGCAAACCGGGCAGCGTGCGAACCTCGGTGATGTTTTCCAGCAGCCGTCGGTTGGCGCGAGCCAATGCATCAATCACCAAAATCCGGTCAGACATGGCTCCACCGACGATCGCCGTCACGAAAACCGCCGCGGCGCCAACGGGAGCGATCGGCAGCAGTACAAATGCGCCGAAGAGCAGGGTGACAAGAAATAGCCAGGGCGTCCCGCCGGGTTGAAGGGCGATCCACTTCCACGCCACCAGCGCCCCCCAGGAAATTAAAAAGATCGCCGGCCAGGTGCTTTCCGTTTCCCGAAGGGATTTCCGGCAAAAAATCAGTGCAACGATCCATGCGGCGGCGGTCAGCGCGGCCCAGGGGTAGGACGTGGTGGTCGCGTGCGTGAGACCCATGGCCGAAGGCGTCCAGGCATGAGTGAGCCCGAAGCCGATCCACTGCCCCAGCCTCAGAAGCGACTGGTCCAACACGAGCCAGGTGCCGAGCAGACCACCCAAAAAACCCAGCGCAGGGGAGGCGGCGGATCGCAAGTTCTCCGTTCGAATCGGGCGGTGTACCGCGAAAACGAGCGAGGCAACGCTCAACAGAAGATGAGCGATCGAAGTCGACGCGAGGATGCCCACCCCGACGCCGCTGAGACCGCGAATGGCAGCGTGTTTATGGGAAGCGATCCAGCCCCCGAGCACCAGAATGGTGATCCACGGAGCGACCGAAGTATCCGCAATCGCGAACACCACGAACAGCGCCAGTGCCCACCAGCGCCGTGCGCCCGGCAGGCGATACGCCCCTGCCACCACGACCGCCACCATCGCGAGGTTTCCTGCCATCTGCCACGTGAGCGTTCGCCAGATACTGCGGCCGGTGTAGATCGGATGTTGCAGCGGTTTTAGCGGCCCATCGAGTGTGCCCACCGACAGATCGCTGCCCGGCGAGGGTCTGAAGGAAAGATCGAGCAGCATCCGGTAGGAAGACTGCTCTCCTGCGCCCGGGAATTCGGGAATGCGGAACAACAGCAGGGCGAGCAGTAAAGTCACCGCTACCATCCCAAAGCACAGACCAAGTGCGTTCCGAAACTGCCGACGTGAAACCGGGCGCAAGCTCATCGGATTTCCACGTCGGTCCAATACGCCCAGTCGAAAGCGGTGTTCCCCGCGCGACCGGGAAGCGTGCGAAAAACAATTTTGCCACCCTTCACTTGGGGCGCACTCACCCGCAACGCCTGCATCCCCTGATCCAGTTTGTTTTCCACGGGGGTGAGCAGACGTCGGTAGAGTTCCTCGGTGTGTCCATCAGGGGCGAGCCAGACGATCGAGAACTCCACCCCGTCCGTCGCGTTGGGAGCCGTGTAGGCGGAAGGCATCAAACCAAAATGCGCGGTGACCGCGGAAAAGGTTTCCGGAACGGGAAATTCCATCCGGCTTGGCGCGTGCATGTGCAGGAGATGTTTTCCTCCTTCGAAGATTTCCGCCGGAGGAACCCATGCTTCCACGAGCGAGGGAGGCAGATTGGTCATCCGAAATCGTTCGG
>JBDSSU010000312.1:0-2630 GCA_039928635.1 Opitutaceae bacterium
CCGCAGCATGAGTTCCTAATTGTCACGCGTGCGCCCGAACATCCGATCGTGGCTGGGCTGCCCGCGAAATGGATGCACGGCAAGGACGAGCTTTACGATCATCTCCGCGGACCCGCGCAAAACGTCACGGTGCTGGCGAGTGCTTTTTCCGACCCGGCAAAAGGCGGGAGCGGCGAGGACGAGCCAATGCTCATGACGATCGGCTACGGAAAAGGCCGCGTCTTTCACACGGCACTGGGCCATGCGCTCGATGCGATCAAGTGCGTCGGATTTGCCACCACACTCCAGCGCGGAACGGAATGGGCCGCCACAGGCAAGGTGACGCAAAAAGTCCCGGCTAATTTCCCGAACGAGACGGCGGTCAACCCGCGTCCGTGAGGAGAGCGCGCGGGACAGATTTTCTGGCGGGCGCGCTCAAGATCGAGCCTTCGGCGATCACGTGGAGACAGTGCTTTTGGCTTTGTCTTCCGGCATTGCTCATCGGCGCGGTGCTGCGAATTTCTTTAATCGCGGCGATCCCGGAAGGTTACTACGGGCCGGATACCAATTCGTATTTGCACACCGCGCAGACATTCTGGGAGCACTACGAGATCGCCATCACCGCCAAGCGCCGCTGGCTCTATCCGATCCTCCTGGCGTTGGTGCCCGCTTTTCCCGGACGCACCGTGGCGATCGTCCCCGCCGTGCAACATCTGCTCGGCTTGGTGACGGTGGTTGCGATCGGCTTCATCACCGCTCATCTCGTGCGCCACCCGCGAGTTTGGGTGCCTGCCGTGACGATCCTCGCTGCGATCTGGCCCCGGATGTTGTGGTACGAGCACGAGGTTCTCGCGGAGGCGATGCTCCTGGCAGTCTTTGTCTGGACCGTTGCCCTGGCCTTCCCCCTCGGCGCACTGAAGGACCCGCGACGACTGTTTTGGTTCATTGTCGGGACGGCGATCACCGTCGCGACCAAGCCTGCTGGCAAACCGCTCTGGATCGGCATGCTGCTGGCGGCCCTCTTGCTGGCCGGCAACCCGCTGCGATGGGGGCGAAAGAATTGGATTGCGCTCGCCGGGTCGGTGCTGATGTTCGCCACCGTCGGGGCCTCGAAGCAAGGAAGCTGGCTCCTGCTCAGTTCGACCCTGCCGCTCATTCCAACCGATGGCGCGAAGTGGACAGTTTATCGGGAAGCGTTGCGGGCCGATGTGGAGAAAACGCGGGCGGACCTGGATCAGTACGCGTGGGTCGAGAGCAAGTATAAGAAGGCACTCTCGAAAGAAGGCCCGCAAAGTCCGTACGGGCCCCAGTGGGGCAAGTTGGTTCTGAACAATCGGGAGTTTTCGAAGGTCGCGCGCGGCCTAGCGCTCGAGGCCGTCGTGCAGTCGCCAGTCGCATTTACGAAACTCGTTTTGCAAAAAATCGGGCTTGTCGCTTCAGATGCCAATGCCGGCTCTTCGATAATTCCCAACATCTTTTGGAAGCGGCAGAGTGAGAGAAATGCGGGCCTTTGGGTGAGGCAGCCGGGACTGATGCGACTGATGTACGAAATGGACGAGACCGGTTACAATGCCTTGGTCGCCGAGCGTTCGACGCATCACATTTGGTTCGACAAGTTCCTGGATCCATTCACCAGATTTCTGCGATGGACCAGGGAGTTGAAAGGTGAACGCAACTCAACCCCTGTGCAGTGGCCGGGTGTCCTGCTCTGCTTTGGGCTGGCGACTTGCTTTTTTCCGGGACGATTCAAGGCGACAGCGATCTTGTGGCTGCCATTCGTGCTCTATATCGGGATCATCTTTTCGATTGGTGACGCGGTGTCGCGTTATTTGCAGCCGATCGAATGGATCGCCCTGATCATGGTGGCACTCGGACTGGATCTTGTTTGGACCTTGCTCGTATCGACACTTCGCAACTCAATCCGCAGATCTGATCAACTGTCAATCCTACCAAAGGATCCCACATTGGCCGGTGATCAATCGCGTGACGCACGGAACGAGTGGCGCAATGCGCTTGCGGGGTTCGAACGATCCTGCGATTTGTTCGCAAGGGTCAGCGTCCCCGTAGCTCAATGGATAGAGCCAGCGTTTCCTAAACGCTAGATGCGAGTTCGATTCTCGCCGGGGACACCAATCTAGTATCTATAACTTACTGATGGTGGGCATTGATGGGCAGTGTCAGCGAAATGACGGATCGCCTTGAATTGTTGCACGAACAGTTATCTGCGCGGTCGGCTTTTCAGAGGGGAGGGGAGGGTGGCACGCAAAAAGGTGCCAGACAGGATTAATATGTCGAAGTCACTGACATTCCTTTCAGCCTTCTTCCTATCCGTCGCTTCAACCGGTCTGCTCGTTCCCTTACCTGATTCCGCCGAGTTTACGGAAGGTGTGCCTGTCGTTGAAGATCTGGCGCCAATCGAATATTTGGAGGAAGAGAAGGAGGTTGCGGATGCTGACGACGTGGTTTCGAGCCTCAGCAATGAGTTTCGCTGCACCGTGTATTACACACCCAAAGAAAGTGGGTTCACTGCGGAGGCAGGATTCGAAATGGCGATGGAAACCAGGCCCGGACTGAATGGGCGAAAATTTCTGCGAGATTTTCTATTGGCTGTCCAAAAAGAAGGTTACGGAATGATTAAGACACCTTTGGAT
>JBDSSU010000313.1:0-3280 GCA_039928635.1 Opitutaceae bacterium
GCCCGGACTCTTGGCGCCTGACTCGAGCTGCTCGAAGATCTCGGCCAACTCTGAGCCCAGGAACACCGAGATGATCGCCGGCGGTGCCTCGTTGGCCCCGAGCCGATGGTCATTGCCGGCGTGCGCAATCGTCGCCCGAAGTAGATCCTGGTGCCGATCGACCGCGCGCATCGTCGCCGCGCAGAAGAAGAGAAACTGCATGTTCTCGTGCGGCGTGTCGCCCGGCTCGAGCATGTTGGCGTTCTCGGTAGCGAACGACCAGTTGAGGTGCTTGCCGCTCCCGTTGATTCCCGCGAAGGGCTTCTCGTGAAGCAGGCACGCCATCCCGTACTTCCGCGCCCCGTTCCGCAGACCCAGCATCGTCATCTGCTGGTGGTCGGCCGCCACGTTCGCGTTCTCGTAAACCGGAGCAACTTCGTGCTGGGCGGGCGCGACTTCGTTGTGACGAGTCTTGATCGGAACGCCCAACCGATACAGTTCGCGTTCCACCTCAACCATGCAGGCAAGCACGCGCTCGTCGATCGACCCGAAATAGTGGTCCTCCAACTCCTGACCCTTTGGCGGCTTGCTGCCGAAGAGGGTGCGGCCGGTCGCAACGAGGTCCGGACGACGGAAGTAGAACTCCTGATCGATAAGAAAATACTCCTGCTCAGGCCCGAGCGACGCCAGAACGCGCTTGCCGGGCGTGCCGAACAGCTTCAGGGCTCGGCGCGCATGCAGGTCCAATGCGTGCATCGAGCGAAGCAGCGGTGTCTTGTGGTCGAGCGCATGGCCCGCCCAAGAGGCGAACGCCGTTGGGATCGACAGATAAGACGAGCCCTGCGCTTCGACGATGAAAGCCGGCGAAGTCGGGTCCCACGCAGTATAGCCACGTGCCTCGAACGTCGAGCGCAGTCCGCCTGACGGGAACGAGGAAGCGTCCGGCTCACCCTGGATGAGGTCCTTGCCCGAAAACTCGATGACCGCGCCCCCGCCTGAATTCGGCGTGATGAACGAGTCATGCTTTTCAGCGGTGATTCCGGTCAGCGGCTGGAACCAGTGCGTGAAGTGGGTCGCGCCTTTCTCGAGCGCCCATTCCTTCATCGCGAGAGCTACCGCATCGGCGACGCTCCCATCCAGCGCGGCTCCGCTTTCAATCGTTGCAACGAGGGCCTTGAAGATCGGCTTGGGCAGGCGCGCGCGCATTTCCGCGATTCCGAACGTGTTTTCCCCAAAGATTTTCTCTACATCCAGGATCTCCCGCGGCGATCCATTGGAGTCCGCAGACCAACCGGTCGCGGCCGCCAGGACGTCGAAGCGGGGAGAGGTTTTCGGCATTTCAGTTTCTCAGGTCAGGGGTTGTGTCGAAATGGTACATGTAACCAGGCAGACGAGCCCGTCGGCTCTTCGCGTCCATCCCTCGCCATGATCTCGCGAGAGATTTGATCCAATGGAGGTCCTACAATCTCTTTCGATGTCGAAAGAACTACACTCGTGGTCGTACTTTGAACTCCGGGCCACGACTGGATGTCCGACAGCAACCGTTCCAGAGAAGAGGTTGTATCGGTACGAATCTTCAGCAGATGGGAGCCCATGCCGGTCACCGAGTGACACTCCAGTATTTCCGGGCGCTCATCAATTCGCTGAGAGAACATCGGGTAATACTTCGAGCCATTGATGACGACCGATATGAAGGCGGTAACATCGAGGCCAATTGTGTTCGGATCAACCACCGCCGTATACTGGCGGATCACCCCTCGATCTTCCAGCTTGCGAATACGCTCGGCAACTGCCGGAGCAGAAAGGCCTACTGCGTGAGCAAGCTCATTCTGAGAGATCCGTCCGGATCCCTGCAGTAGCGATACCAACCGAACATCGATGCCATCCATCACGATTGGCTAAGCTTTAGAAAATAAGGTAAACGTGTCCCCCAAACTTGAAAAGAAAGGTACCCAGTCCCGGAAAACCCCGCAAGGGGGGAATTTTGGGGCGCCGAAAGGATATCGTTTAAGCTCGCCATTCGTCGGCCGGCGGGGCCGGGATGCGAGATCAACATGCTGTCATCGTACGACCTTCCCGGCGACGGTGCAGCACGCTTTTTCCGACTTGACCGGGAGATCTGAACTCGTCGGATGTGGGCTCGCCGGAGATACATGGACGTGAAATCGCGACACGATCGGCGGGTGGCGGATGAAACAGATTCGATTCCCCTCCGACGCAACATGTTACCGCAGCTGCAGTCCGATCGTCGTCTGGGTCATGAGTGGGGTGAGTGGGATGGATCGCCGCTTCCCGATGGGGGACTCTTCGAGGAGCCGGCCGCGACTTTCTTCCGCCTGGCTGTCATTGCCGGATTGGCGATAGCGGGGTCGCTGGCAGCCCTTCTCTGGCTCACGTCGCCGCGTTTATCGTTGGTTTGGTCAGCGCTTCCCGGTTTTCTTGCGATGGTTGGAGGGGTTTTGCTGATCGTTTGGCTCGCGTGGCTGGCGGCTGTCGCGCTCGCGGTCCGCACGGGCAACAATTGGCTGCCGCCTCGCCTTTCCGAATCCGGCTTGTTGCCCCTGCTGATGCCGAAGTTGCAGGGTTTCGGTGCGATCCTTGGGATGTCTCGCGACCGAGTCGGCAACTCCATGATCCGGGTATTCAACCGGCTCGCGGCAGGTCGCCCGTTGTCGGCCCTCGACCCGGCGGACCTGCTTCTCCTCGTTCCTCGCTGTCTGGCGAAAGAGTCTCTGCAGGTGGTGATGGATATTTCTTCCCGCTACGGCGTTGCGGTGTATGTGGCTTCTCGCGGGCGCCACGCGAGAGAGATGATCGGTTTGCGCCGGCCGCGCCGAATTGTCGCAGTCGCTTGCGAGAGGGATCTGGTTAGCGGGGTACACGATGTCGCGAATAGTCTTCCGGTTCTCGGCACCACTCTTCAGTTGAGCGATGGACCTTGTCGGAATACGTCGTTCGTCGCGAGTGATCTCGAGTGGCAGGTCCGGCGGATGCTGGGTCTGAAAAGCGGAGTGGAGGGAGCGGGACGGCTGGCGTAGCGGAATTTCTGCGGCTGCTTTGTTATAGGGTCACGCTACATGGCGAAGAGTGGGGAGGCGTTCGTGGATCAGTTGGCGGAGCAGGACCCGCAATAGCCGACCACTTCCAGGCGATATCCCTCCACCCGAAAGCCGCCGCCAGGATGAATTTCCGGAAGGGGCCCTACGATACTCGACGCGTGAACGTCGCGAACGGCCCCGCATCGGAGACAACGAGCGTGAAAATGCTCATCGGTTCTGGCGTCGTACCGGGCCGATCCATC
>JBDSSU010000314.1:0-3563 GCA_039928635.1 Opitutaceae bacterium
CGCACTACACTTCACCTGACAGCGTGCTGTCAGGTTCCGTCAAGTTGCCTGACGACCTGACTTCTGGTACTGTCAGGTACATGATTCTGGGTTTTTCGGCCGGCGTTTAGCGCGGGAGGAGGGAGCCGGGATCGGCCGGCACCGCTTCCATGCGTGTCCGGTTAGTCCAACCACCAGCCCCAAGGAGGAGCCGGAACCAAAGAAAAGACCGCTGCGGAAACAGCGGTCTATCGTGGGGGAATTGCTTTGAATTTCCCCGATCATAGCGCGTCCCGATCCCGCGTGCAAGTCCCCGTGGCTTGCCGAGGGGAACTTGCGCACTGGATCGTCCCTGCGGGCTTGAAATTCCGGTTTGAAAACACATGCAGCAGCTTTCCGTTCATTTGCCGCCGGCCCCGTTCCGTCCTGCCGGCGGCCGCATCGGCTCCGTCGCGTTGCGCCGGTCCTACGAACTCAGCCAGGAATTCGCAGGGCTGGAGGAGGGGGTTGATCGCTTCGCTCTCTTGATCCTCGTGAAACGCGCCGGTACCGCCGCCGGTTTCTCGGCCAAGATGATTCAATTGCTCGACTACTATATGGCCTTCACGCGCGAGGCCGATTGGGAGGAGGGCAGCCGGCCCGTCGTTTACCAATCGCTGGCCCGGACCGCGCTCGATCTCGGCGTCTCTGAACGCCAAATCCAGCGCTTGGAGCAGGGACTCTTCGCCGCAGGCGCGATCACGTTCAACGACAGCGGAAATCACAAACGCTACGGCCAGCGCTGCCCAAAGACGGGCCGTATCCTCTACGCTTTTGGCGTCGAGCTGAGTCCTCTTGCGCAGCTCAAGCCCGAACTGGAGGTAAAACTGGCGGAGAAGGAGGCCCATGACCAGCAGTGGTTGGAGACCAAGCGGCAGATTTCCTGGTACCGCCGCCAGATTTGCGCGGGGATCGCCGAGGCGGAGGAGGGCGGTCACGCGGAACGGGGCGCCGCGTTCGCCCCGCGCTATCAGTCGCTCGCCGTGCCCATCCGCACTTACATGGACCTGGCGTTCCTGGGCAACCTGCTGACCGAACACAAGGCGCTGCACGGGCAGATTCTCGCCGAACTCGCCGCGCTCACCCCAAGAGAGGAGGTTGGATTGTCGGATAAAGCGTCGCCCACAGACGACACCAAGGTCGCGCACTACAATTCTACCACTCAAAAAAAACCATTCGATAAATCGAATCTTTGTAGGCCGGAGGCCAGTTGCTCTCGGGAAAGCGTAGCCGAACCCGTGCACGTCATGCCGGAGTCCGTAGGGGCGTCGAATGGCCAAGGGTCGGAGCAGGGGGCTGGCACCGAGGCAACCCGGACCGAGGAAGTCGCCGACCGAGGGACAGGACTGGAGCATATCTCGCTAAAACAGGCGCTCAATGCCGCGAGCGAGCGGTTCCGGGCTCATCTGCCGATGGAGTCGCGCCCGCTGTCCTGGGCCGATCTTGTCGAGGCAGCTTTCCGCCTGAAGTGCGAATTGCACGTGAGCCAACAAAATTGGGCCGAGGCGTGCGCGACCCTCGGTCGCAACGGCGCGGCGGTCTGTCTGCTGCTCACCGACCGCGCCACGCAGCGCGATGACGAGCCCGTGCTCAAGCCGGGGGCCTATTTCCGGGCCATGATTAACCGCGCCAAGGACGGCGACCTGCGCCTGCACGCGGGCGTGATGGGAATTCTCATCCGGGAGCAGGGGGCCACTACCTTGGCGAGGAGTGTGTGTTGAATCGGGCCAGTGGGGAAACTTCGCTGTGATTCGACCCTAGTGCATCGCCGTTGCGTGGGCCCCGTCGTTCAGGTTAGATGTTTTGCATGGAGACGAAAACGCAGCTCGCGAAAATGTTTTCGACCCGGCCTTTGGTACTGGTCCGGTTCGACGACGATTTCTGTAGCTGGCTGCGCGCTTCTCGGTTTGGTTTGAAGCGCTTCACCGTCACGCAACGCCACCACGAGGTTGATTCCCTGAAAGCGCCCAGTCTCTGTGTCGTCCAATTGGAGAAGGACAGAAAAACTTCGTGCTATATCGGCGTCCTTAAACGCACGGACGCCGTGTCCACGTTCGATACCCGGCTGAGTTTCTTACGGCTGCGGAGGATAGCCTTCGACTCGTGACCTGACGCACGAAAACTGGGCCATTGCACATGAGAGTCTGGGCTCCAAAAAAGGAGAAACCAGACATGCCAAAAGGAAAGAAACATACCCCGGAGCAGATCGTCGCGATCTTGCGCCGGATCGACGGCGGCGAGGCGGTGCCAGCCGTCTGCCGCGAACTCAACATCAGCGAAGCGACTCTGTATCGCTGGAAGCAGCAATACGGTTCGCTCGATCTCGACGAGGTGAAGGAGCTGAAGACGCTGCGCGAAGAGAACTCGCGATTGAAAAGCCTCGTCGCCGATCAGCTCCTAAACATCCAGGTGCTGAAGGAAGTGAACTCAAAAAAATGGTAAGCTGGCGCGCTCCTCGTGGTCGTATCAAACGAAACCGCCGACGGCGCGCCGGGTGCAGACCGAAGCGGCGATCGTCGAGTTATCGCGAAAACATCCGCGCTACGGCTACCGGCGAGTGCATGCCGTGGTGGAGCGGAGGGGATTGACGTGTGCCCGGCGCACCGTGCAACGCATCCGTCGGCGCGAAGGGTTGCGGGTGAGCGGGCCAGCTCGACGGCCGAAGTGCCCCCCTGCGGCCGGATGCGAAAATCAAGGCCGAGGGATTGAACGATGTGTGGTGCATCGACCTAGTGTTCGACATGACGCAACGTGGCACGACGGTAAAGCTCCTGACCATCATCGACGAGGGCAGCCACTACTGCATCGATAACGTCGCCGGTCGCCGGCTCGGAGCGCGCGAGGTGGTGCAGGCCCTGCGGAGGGCGATTGCCTTGCATGGCGCGCCACGGTTCCTTCGCTGCGATAACGGCGGCGAGTTCATCGCGCGCTTGTTCCAGGATTGGCTGAAAAAAGCTGGCATTCAAACCCGCTGCATCGAACCGGGCAGTCCCTGGCAGAACGGGGTCAATGAAAGCTTCAACGGCCGATTCCGGGACGAATGCCTCAATCGTGAGTTGCTCGCCAGCGTGCTCGAAGCGCAAGTCATCGCGGGCAACTTCCGCGACGAATACAACACGATCCGGCCGCACAGCACACTCGGCTATAAACGGCCGGCGGAGTATCGCGCGGAACTTTTGCGCCAAGCCCCGGGCTCCGGTCAGGCCCGCCAAGCCGGGCCTTCCCTCCGCCCGGAGCGTGCCTCAGTTCCCACCACCAACCACAACCCAATCGACAATCAAAAACCCGCCCAGACTCTCATCACGGGTGGTCCAGAAAAGTGAGTCCGGTCAATGGCCCGCTACTGCGATGAGTTTGTTCCCATCGCGTCACGCTTCGGTGACCAGTTGCCACAGGAATTGCTCGGCACACCCACGCACCTTGATCCCGACTTCGACCAACTCACCTACGGCGACCAAGGTCAGAGAGGGAAACGCATCACTTCCCAGCTAGTCGCCGGAGATTTGCGGGCGTTTTTCGCCGCTTTTCGTCCGGTGGATGGACCT
>JBDSSU010000315.1:0-10198 GCA_039928635.1 Opitutaceae bacterium
ACCGTTGCGTACCTTCGGGATTGTTTCATGCGCCAGGTCGCGTTCGAAACGGAAATCCTGAATTACGATAAGAACGCGCGCCCTTTCTGGGTGCATCTCAGAGGTAATCCGGTATTCGACTCGCGCGGGGGGTTCACGCATTTCGTCACGCTGCAAACGGACGTTACCAAACGACGGCAGCGCGAATCGCTGAACCAAAGCGTTCTGACGCATGCGAGCCACAGCATCGTGGCGACCGATGCCCTCGGGCTGATCGAGACGTTCAATCCCGGCGCCGAGCGTTTGCTCGGCTATGCCGCCGCGGATGTGATCGGGAAATTCACTTTGGCGTTTCTGCATGACCCCCGCGAAGTGGCGGATCGCGCCGCCGAGCTGTCGTCCGAAAACGGGCGCGTGGTGGAAACGGGAGTGGATGCGCTCACGTTTAAGCCCCGCGAACTGCGCGTCGTCGACGAACGCGAGTGGAACTACATCCGTCGAGATGCCACCAAGGTGCCGGTGCGCGTTTCGCTCACCGCGATCCGCGATGGCCGTGGAAAAGTGACGGGGTATCTCGCGATCGCGGCCAACCTCACCTTGCAAAAACTTTCCGAGGAACGCCGGATCGAGGTCGATTTTCGCTTTCGAAAGATTGCCGCTCAGCTGCCGGGCATGGTCTACCAGCTGAAGCGCTGGCCCACCGGGGAAATCTGCTTCCCCTACGCCAGCGAAGGCATCCGGAATATGTTTCGGCTCGCTCCCGGTGACGTGGCGACCGACGCCGCGAAGGCAATCGCGACGATTCACCCCGAGGATCGCGAACGCGTCCTGGCCTCCATCCAGGAATCCGCCGAGAAACTCGATCCCTGGGTCTGCGAATACCGCGCCCTTTTCCCCGACGGAACTCAGCAATGGCACTCGGGCAACTCGACTCCCGAAGCCCAACCGGATGGCGCCGTGCTCTGGCACGGTTTCATCACCGATGTCACCGATCGGAAACAAGCTCACGCAGCGTCTGAAGCGAACCGCGCATTTCTTCAAAGCATCTACACCACGGTTGATCTCGCGATTTTCGTGGTCGATGCGACGCCGGGCGGAGACTTTCGCTACGTGGAGGTCAATCCCGCTTTCGAGCGGCTAACCGGTATTCCCGGGACCGAAATTCGCGGTCGCCGTCCGCATGATCTGGTCCCGATCGTCTCCGCCGAAGTCGCCGCCAGCCTCCGCATCAATTACCGCCGCTGCCGTGATGCAGCGATTTCCTTCGAATACGAAGAGTCGATCACATGGCGTGGACGACGCATGTGGTGGCTCACGCGTCTGACTCCCGTCACCGGTGCGGATGGATTGGTCACGCGGTTGATCGGTCGTTCCCTCGATATCACGGAACGCAAAACGATCGAACTCCGCCTCCACACGCTTTCGGAACGCCTGCAACTCGCCACCGAATCAGGACAGATTGGAATTTGGGACTTCGACTTCGCTCAGAAAACGCTCACATGGGACGAACGGATGCTCGCGCTCTACGGCTTTGCGGCCGGCGAATTCGACGGCGCACACTCCACCTGGATGCAGAGCGTGCATGTCGAGGACCGCGGTCGGATCGAGCAGCTCTTCCGCGATGCCTTATCCGGACAGAAGGCTTTGGACACGACGTTCCGCATCGTGCGGCGCGATGGGGCACGGCGCCATATCCGTGCGTGTGCCTACGTGCAGCGCGATGCCGTGGAGAATCCGGTCCGCATCGTCGGCATCAACTGGGATGTGACCGACGAGCACGAAGCTCAGGAGGAAATCGTGCGTGCCCGCGACGAAGCAGAAAAGTTGAACCATCAGCTCAAGGAGGCGCTCGGCCAGGCACAACGTTTTGCCGAGGAGGCCTCCGCGGCGACGCAGGCGAAATCAGAATTTCTGGCGAACATGAGTCATGAGATTCGCACCCCGCTCAACGGTGTGATCGGGATGGGCGGGCTGTTGCTCGGGACGGACCTCACGCCCGAGCAGCGGGAGTTCGCGGACACGATTCGTTCCAGCGGCAACTCACTTCTCAGTCTGATCAACGACATTCTCGATTACACGAAGATCGAATCTGGCCGCCTCGACCTCGAGCAGCATCCGTTCGATCTGCGCGAGTGCGTGGAGAGCGCGCTCGATGTTTTGTCGCCCCGCGCCTCCGAGAAAAACATCGATCTCCTTTACTGGATTGAGGAGGACGTTCCCGCCGCGTTTTCAGGAGACATCACGCGCTTGCGTCAGGTCATCGTGAATCTTTTGAGCAACGCGGTGAAGTTCACGGAACAGGGGGAGGTCTTTCTCCAGGTGCGACTGGGGAAGGGCAGCGGGTCGGAATCTTCCCGGCTGCATTTCGCGGTCCGCGATACCGGCATTGGCATTCCCAAGGATCGGATGGATCGGCTGTTCAAGACTTTCAGCCAGGTGGATGCTTCGACGACCCGTCATTTCGGCGGCACGGGGCTCGGACTCGCGATCAGCAAGCGCATTGTCGATCTCATGGGCGGGCGGATCTGGCTCGAAAGCGCGGTGGGAAAAGGCAGCACCTTCCAATTTGAAATCGAAATGGCAGCCGTGATGGCTCCGACCATCGCAAAGCCTCATCTGAATGGACGGGTGCCGGCGCTCGTTGGAAAGCGCGTTTTGATCGTCGACGACAACGCGACGAACTGCCGTATCCTGGGCCTCCAGATGAGTGCTTGGGGTTTGCTTCCCCATGCAGTCTCTTCCGGAGCCGAAGCACTGCAGTTGCTCGCACAAGGGGAGCCATTCGACGTCGGGATCCTGGACATGCAGATGCCGGGGATGGACGGACATCAGCTGGCGGCGGAAATCCGCCGCACGCATGATCAGGCGAAGCTTCCTCTGCTCTTGCTCACTTCGCTCGGCAACAGTCGTGCTCCGGCCGAGCTCGGGTTCACTGCCTGCGTCGGCAAACCCATCAAGCCTTCGCTTCTCTTTAATCTGATTGGTGATGCGTTCGCCGGGCACGGGGATCGGCGGATCAGCGCCGCGGAGTCCAAAGCCGTGCCCGAGGCAATCGCAAGTTCGGGCGGACTCAGGATCCTCATTGCCGAGGACAACTTGGTTAATCAGCGCGTCGCACTGCTGATGTTGAAGCGCCTGGGGTACACGGCCGATGTCGCCAACAACGGACTTGAGGCCATCGAGGCGCTTGAACGCCAGAGCTATGACCTTCTGTTGACCGACCTGCAAATGCCCGAGATGGACGGAATCCAAGCGGCGTACGAAGTGTATCGCCGCTGGCCGGAAGGGAAGCGTCCCCGGATTGTCGCGATGACGGCCAACGCCTCCGCGGCGGACCGCGACCAGTGTTCTGCCGCCGGGATGCACGGTTTCATCGCCAAGCCGGTTCGCCTCGAGGATCTGCGGGATGCGATTGATCGCCTGTTTGCGGCTCAGGGGCGGGACGAAAAAAGGTCAGCCTGAAAGCGTGGCAGGTTGATCGACGGTTGCGTTTAGAATTTCCCGCCAGTCGACGCGGTAACCTCCCAAAGATCGTTCGGCAGTTGAGGGACGCCGGCCCGAACGCCTGACAAGTTTCGCGCTAGGCTTGGATCAGACCCTTGCGAATCGCGAAACGAACCAGATCGGTCTGCGTCTGCAGGCCAAGTTTCCGGAGCAGGTTCGTGCGATGGGTTTCAGCAGTGCGCGGGCTGATGAAAAGTTTCTCGGCGATCTCCGGGTTGTTGTGCCCTTCGACGGCAAGCTGGAGGACCATTCGCTCGCGTTGCGAAAGGGACGCGAGTGGGTCGGTCTCGGTCGCGGGTTTCGAGACGAGCGCGTTGATGGCCCATTCTGAAAGAGGCGCGCTAAGGAACCGACGTCCCGCAATCACCTCGTTCAACGCGTGCGCGATCTCGGCGGACTCGGAGCCTTTGAGGATATACGCCATCGCGCCGCCGCGAAGGACTTCGATGACGTAGGCTTCGTCATGATGCATGGAAAGCACGATCACCTTGGTGTGCGGGCTGGACGCGCGGGTCTGGCGAAGGACTTCGAGGCCATGAAGGCGCGGCATATTCAGATCGAGGATGAGGATATGGGGGCGATGTTTCTCGACCAACTGGGCCGCTGACAAACCGTCCGCTGCTTCGGCCACGACACGACACGTGCCAGTACCTTCCAGAATCCCACGCAGACCCTTGCGCACGATGTCGTGATCATCGGCGATGATTGCGGTCGTCATGTGGTTTTAGCGGTGATCCGGGGAAGGGGAAATTCAGCATGCAACCGGCTTCCCTGGCCGGGAGCCGTGACCACTTCCAGTTCTCCCCCGGCGAGTTTGACGCGTTCAGCCAAGCCAGCGAGACCCAGCGAATCGCGGCGAGCGAGCGCCGCTTCGACATCGAAACCTTTTCCACGATCCGAGATCTCGACATGCAGGCGCTCCTCGCTCGCGGTGACGGTCACGACCGAGGTGGTCGCCCCCGAGTGCCGGGCGACATTGGTGAGTGATTCCTGCACCAGCCGAAAGGCCGCGGTCTCGAGTTCCGCCGACAGCCGCTGGTCGGGCAACGAGAGGTCGAGTTCCACGGCGATGCTGGTTTGCTTCGCAAAACGGGCGACGTGCCATTGGAGCGCGGCCTTGAGGCCAAGATCATCGAGCATGCGCGGGCGAAGTTGCAGGGTGAGTTCGCGGATCCCGCGAAGCAGTTCGTCCGTCAGCGCCAGCGATTCTCCCAAATCGACGCCCTTTGAGCCGACCGCTTCGAGCTGGAAGCGGAGTCCGGTCAACAGTTGTCCGACCTGGTCATGAAGTTCCCGGGCGAGCGCACGGCGCTCTTCCTCCTGAACATTGAGCAGGCGGGTCGAGAGCGCCTGGGAGCGTTCCGCTTGCGCCGCAGCGCGCTGTTCCGCGGCGCGGCGCACGAGGATTTCTGTTTCCAGTTCCTGGGTACGGAGGCTGACCTGCTCTGCGAGCGAGCGATTCAGTGCGGCCAGTTCCGCGGCAAGTTGGGCGTTCAACTGCTCCGTGGCCGCCTGCTTGAGCACATTGTGCACGGTGAACACGAGTTCCGACAGGTACCCGGTGCGGTTGATCAAGTAGTCGGTCGCGCCGAGTTTGAACGCGGCGATGGCGGTTTCGCCGTCATGAACAGCGGACAAAACCACGACCGGCACTGCCGGTTCGCGGGAACGCAGCTTGCGCAATGCGTTCAGCATCGACACGGCATCAAAATGGGGACCCAGCACCAAGGCATCGAACTCAGTTTCACCGCCGAGAAATCGGCCGAGCGCGGCGGGATCCTCCGCGGTCAGGAGCAGCCGCGGCGCGTTGCGGGCGAAAAAGCTCTGCGTGACCGAGCGTTCCGCGGGGTCGGCATCGAGATATAAAATCCGATTGCCTCGCGCGACGGGTGCCGCGCGGAGACTCGCGAGGGTTTGCCGCTGATACCGTGAGACGGCCTGGTGGGCGATCTCCGGGATCCGTGCGAAATCGGGTGAGTTCTTGTCGATGCAATCCACGGCACCCGCGCGAAGTGCGCGCACGGCGAGGTCATGTTGACCTTGGCCGCTGACCATGATGACGGGGGTGGAGTCACGCCGCACGAGCAGTTCGCCGAGAACTTGCAGGCCATCCATGTCCGGCATCGTGAGGTCGAGCAGCACGAGGTCGAAGTCACCGCGCTGCATCGCCTCCAGGCACCGCAGCCCGGAATTTACCGAGGTCAGGCGATGCGGACGCTGGTCGCGTTCGAAATTAAAACGGACAAATTCGGCGATCTGGGGATCGTCGTCGGCGTGCAGCACGCGAATGATCGGTTGAAGGAGAATCTCCCTATTTTCGGCGCGAAACGTTAAACCCTAAGGCGTTTCTCGGAGGAAACAGAGGCCGCTCCCGGGGAGAATTACGGGAACCCCCGGATGCTTGGGGTGAACTTCGAGGAAGATAGTCAGGGCGGAGCCGGACCGCACCCAAACGCAACGGACCTCATCTCCGACGGCGCCGATGGCCTTACGAGCAGCGGGCGTAGATTTTCTGCAGCATCGACACCGAACCGCCCGGCTTCGCTTCGCCAGCCGCGGACGGCCGTCCCGCCGTGAGGCTGCAACGGAGCAAGAGCTGCTCGTTCTCCTGGTCGAGTTGAAGGATTTGCAGGATACGTGCCCGGGTTTTTTCGAGTTGAACTCTTGTTTCCGGGTCGCGCGCCGAGGCCGCGGGCAATTCGCGCAGCGCCGCCAGACTCTCGTCCAGCTTTGCCAGCAGCGCACGTTTTCGCTCGGTCAGGGCTGCGTCCGGTGCGCGCTGGTGTTGGCGGAGAAACCGATTCTCCCCGAGCACCGCGGCATGAATCTCATCACAAAGGGTGTGGTGCTGCTGGAGCGTCGTGAGCTGATTCATCTCAAGGTTCAGTTTTAGCGGGGGAGGGAAGCAAGGAGGGGCGTCCCGTGGTGGTCTCGAAGAACGCCGTGACTTGTTGGCCGATTTTTTCGCGCCAGTCGAGATGTCCGATGCGCCATGAAGCCATCCGGGCGACCTCTTTGACTTCAGCCGTCGGAGTTTCTCCAGCGGAGTCAATGATGGTCTGGTACGAAGCGCGGGCGAGATCGGCATTCCCGAGGCGTTCCTGACAGAGACCGATTTGATACGTCAGCGGGAGACGCCACGCGGGTTCGCTCGAAAGTTCCACCATGCTGCGATAGATCGCCTGGGCGTTCAGAGTTTCACCGCTTTCGAAAAAATCGTTGGCGAGCTGGTTTCCGGTGCGGCGCTGCCAGTAAACCCAACGCTTGGCGTCCGAGGTGTCGTTCGACTTCGCCGCGCGCAGCAGATCAAGCGTCACGGCAAAAGCTTCCTGCTGGCGGTTCAGCGAGCGAAGGGAGGTGGCGAGCAGGTAACGGGCTTGCGGCACGTTTTCATCGTCGGGCCATTGTTCAAGATAGGCCCGCAACGTCGCGACCGCTCCGACGATCTCTCCCTGAAGGTGCAAGGCGTGACCCGATTTGAAATGAGCGCTCGCGCGGTCTGCCGGCGCGAGGTCGAGCAGACGGAGGCGGGCGAAAAATTTCCCAGCCTCGGCAAATTCCCCGGCGAGGAAATGGGTTTCCGCGATTTCGTACTGGGCCGTTTTCGCGAGGAGCTGGTAATGCTCGAAACCCTCGGCGGGGAGCTTGAGCGTCGAGTTGATCACGCTGTAGAAGCGGTTGATCGCAAGCTTGTGGGCGCCCATCGCGCGGTGCGTGCGGCCAAGATCGAGGAGGACGTCGGGGGAGCGATTGCTTCCGGGATACTCTTTGAGAAATTTCTCGTAGATCGCCGCGGCTTTGGTGAGAGAGCCCTGTCGCCGGTACATGCGGGCCAGTCCCAGCACGGCATCCTGGACAGCGGGGACAGGCCCTTCCGGCCAGGCCATCACCTGACGGAAGGCGATCTCGGCCGATTCGTATTCGCCTCGATCGGTGAGCGACGCTCCCAGTTTCAACATCCCCTGAACTTCGGCGGGATATCCCCCGGCTGATTTTGCAGGGGAGGGTTTTGCTTCTTGCGCCGCATTGGCGGTGTGCCCCGCCGGAGAGCCGCTGGGCTTTTCTTCCGCCGCCGTTTCGTGCTGTGCCGGTGAGTGCGCCGTTTCTGCCGCTCGCGAGACCGCGAACGCGCACACCAGACCGACGCAGACGGAAAGGGTCAGACAGCGTGAGAGCGGGCGATGGCGTTCAATCATTTCGGCGTTTGCGTGTAGTTCGCGGAACTAGGCGCGAGCGGTGCTGATGAAGGAGCGTCGCGGGGAACCGGGACGATGACGTTTAAATTACCGGTCGGTGCCACTGCGGAGCCCGGGAACTGAAAAAATGGCAGGAAGTCTTCCGGGCGAACCGACGGGTGCGTATCATCCCGGATGATTTGCTGGGCGGGGCGCGCTTTTTGCAGAGAGGTTTTCTCCGTGGCCGCTTCGACGGTGGGAATTTCCTGGGGAGTGATCGAGGCCACTTCTAGTGCGGTGAGCGTGCTGGGGACCTCGGGCGGATTCTCCAGAGACCCGGGTCGCGAAAGAGATGCCGTTTGCGGTAGCGGCGTGGAATGCATTGGGGCAAGAACGGCCGGAGCTTCTTGAAAACGTAACGCCGGCGCCCCCACCGCGGGAAGATACCCGCTGGAAGTCATCTTTGCGGGATCGCTTTTCAGTCTGAGCAGACGCGGCATCGCCGCCGTCTCACGCGAAGAAATCAGCGCGAGAAGCAGCAGCGAAATGTAGCGGAACGCCCGGTTTACACCCGGCGGCAAGAGCCGTTGGTGGTGATTCATGAGGAAAAAGATGATCCATGTGATGGATAATCGTGAGTTAGCCCGCCTTGTTATCGGCGCGCAGACGATCCTCTGAAACAAATTTTCCCCGGAGATCTCCCGCCGCCAACCTTCGGAAATCTAGGCGCTCGCCAATTCGGGGCTCACATCGAGCAACCCGCGAATATGCCGGCCGAGTTCGTCGAGCCGATAGGGTTTTTGGACAAACTCCCGCTGGCCCAGGCGCTGGAATTCCGCACGCACTTCGGGAGTGATATGGCCGCTGATGACCAACACCTTCGCTCGCGGACGGCAAAGCCGGATGATTTTCATCACCTCGAGGCCATTCGCCCCCGGCATGTTCAAATCGAGCAGGATCAAATCGTAGGGTTGGGTGGTATCGCCCACCAACTCGATCGCCTCGAGCCCGGTCGCGGCGGTCGCGGTGCGATACCCTTTGCGTGTGAACGCCGTCGCCAGCAGGGTCCGCAACGAATCCTCGTCGTCGACGATCAGCAGCGATTCCTTGCCGCCCGGGAAATCCCGGTTATCGGTCGCGATCGGGACGAGCATCGCGCTCGCCGCGAGCGGGAGGTAAACGTTAAAGGAGCTGCCGACGCCGACGGTGCTCTCGACTTCAAGGAAGCCGTGGTGGCTGGTCACGATCCCATAAACGACCGCGAGCCCGAGGCCGGTTCCCTGATGGGACGGCTTGGTGGTGAAGAACGGTTCGAAAATGCGCTGGCGAACTTCGGCAGTCATCCCGCTGCCGGAGTCGCTCACTTGCAGGTGTGCGTAAACGGACGCCGTGGGCGTTCCCAGGTGGCGTAGCTTGCTGGCGGGTACGGTTGCGGTGGTGATGGTGATCGGGCCTCCTGAGGCCGCCATCGCGTCACGCGCGTTAACGCAGAGATTAAGAATGATCTGCTGCATCTGATTTTGATCCGCTGTGAGGGGAGCTAGATCTTCCTGCAGCTTAAAATCGAAGGTCACCGTCCGTGGAAACGTTTCGGCCAGGAGCAGGACCAGGTCGCGGGCAACCTGATTGAGATCCATCGGCGCGAACTTGATCTCGTGCTTGCGGCTGAAGGTGAGAATCTGCCGCACCAAACCGCTCGCCCGCTGCGAGGCGCGGTGAATTTCCCGGAGGCCTTTCTGAAGCACAGCGGCGTCCGCGTTCCCCTGCATGCAGAACTCCGCGTAGCCGTTGATGATCGCGAGCAGATTGTTGAAATCGTGCGCAATCCCGCCGGCAAGCGTGCCCAGGCTTTCCATCTTTTGCGCCTGGCGCAGCTCGTGTTCGAGTTTCTTGCTTTTTGTCATGTCCTCCCGAAGGCAGAGAAAATTGGTGATTTCGCCCCCGGAGCTTCGCAGGCACGAAACTTTCACCGATTCCCAGACGGTGCCGTGTTCGCCGCGCTGCGTGGAGAGTTCACCCCGCCACTCGCCGCCGGTGGCGAGCGCTTTGCGACAGTCCTGATAGGAAAATTCGTCCGGATGCCCGTCCCGCAACACCTCGATGTTTCCATCGATCAGATCTTCCAAGGTGTGGCCGCTGACCTCGGTGAACTTGGCGTTAACATACTGGGCGCGCCCCTCGAGATCAGTGATGACGGTGGAAACGGGCGACTGCTCGACGGCGCGGGAAAGACGATAGAATTGTTCCTCCGCGAGATGCTGGCGCGTGGTGTCCCGGCCGATGGCGCGATAGCCGACGATTTCTCCGGAGGCATTTTTGATGGGGGCTTCCTGCCAGGTAAGCCAGCGCACGCCTTGGGGAGTGACCCAGCGTTGCTCGGACACATTTCGATGCGGAGGAGTCGCGAGAAGCGACGCCGCTTTTCGAAAGATCGGAAGATCCTCGGGAAAAACAAGCGCACTGACGTCGGTGTCGACGAGAACGCCCATCTCCCGGCCAAATTTTCGCCTGAACGACGCGTTTCCCACGATGACGCGATC
>JBDSSU010000316.1:0-16431 GCA_039928635.1 Opitutaceae bacterium
CACGTTTTCGACGTCATCGCGCACGGCAAACTCGCGACACCCCCGGGCCAGCGCGTTTTCTCGCCCGTGTTGCTGAACTCGGCGCCGGAGGTCTACGAATTCCGCACGAAGCTTGCACCCGGCGAACACCGCTTCTCCGCGGCGTACCTCAACGATTTCGCCGACCCGGAGAATAAGAACCCGAACCTGCGCGACCGTAATCTCATCATCGAGCATCTCGAAATCGTGAGTCTCTCCGAACCGGCCCAGTTGCCGAAACGTCCGGAACCGATCGAAAGATTGTTCGCGAAAGCCGCGACGCCGGCACCCGCAACGGGACTTTCAGGTCTGTTCGGTCGGAAATCACCCGCTCCCCTCCCGGCCGATCAGGCTCGCGGGATCGTGGCGGAGTTCGCGCGCCGCGCGTGGCGCCGTCCGGTCGAGGCGAGTGAAGTCGACGAACTCATGCGGCTCTACACCGCCACGGCCGCCGAGGGCGATAGCTTCGAGGCCGCGGTGAAGCTGCCGCTTCAGGCCGTGTTGGTTTCGCCGCATTTCCTGTTTCGCGGTGAAGTGAGCGCAGCCGCACCGGCGGTAGCGGCGGCCGGGAATAAGTCCGGTCTCGGGCGACCCGTTGGCGAATTCGCACTCGCCTCCCGACTTTCGTATTTTCTTTGGAGCAGCACGCCGGACGACGAACTCTTGGATTTGGCCAGTCGCGGAGCGCTCCGCAAAAACCTCGATGCGCAGGTGAACCGGATGCTCGCGTCACCCAAGGCGCAGGCGTTGGTGAACAATTTCGCCGGCCAATGGCTGGAGATCCGCAATCTGAAGTTCGTCGAGCCCGACAAAAAACTCTTCGCCGGCTTCGATGATGCGCTGCGGACGGCGATGAAGTCCGAGACGGAAATGTTCTTCGACTACATCGCGCGCCAGGACCGCAGCGTCCTGGAGTTTCTCACCGCCGATTACACCTTCGCCAACGAGCGTCTCGCGAAACACTACGACCTTCCGGACATCACCGGCGATGAGTTCCGCCGCGTTTCTCTTGCCGACACTGCGCGCCGCGGCGTGCTCACCCAAGGCAGCGTGCTCACCATCACGTCAAACCCCACGCGGACCTCGCCCGTCAAACGCGGCAAGTGGGTCCTCGAAAATCTGCTCGGCACTCCGCCGCCCCCGCCACCTCCCAATGTTCCTGAACTTCCGAACGACGGGAAAGTCGTCACCGGTTCGCTGCGTCATCAGATGGAGGAACACCGCGCCAATCCCACCTGCGCTTCCTGCCACGCACGAATGGATCCCATCGGTTTCGGTTTGGAAAACTTTGACGCCATCGGCGCGTTTCGGACGAAGGACGGCGAGTTCCCCGTCGACGCCGGGGGAAAACTCAGCACGGGAGAAAGCTTCGCGACCGCTTCCGAGCTGATCGGCATCCTCTCGGAAAAACGCCGCGACCAATTCATCCGCAATCTCTCCGAAAAAATGCTGATTTACTCGTTGGGCCGCGGCATCGAACGCACCGATCGACCCGCGGTGGATCAGATCATGCAAGGAGTGGCGTCGGGCGGGTATCGTTTTTCCAGCCTGATCCACGCGATCGTGAAGAGCGTTCCCTTCGATCAGCAACGCGTGGACGCCCCCGCGCCCCTGGCATCACGGTAAACTCCCAATGAGAAAATTCCTTCTCGTTCTGGCGGCGCTCAACGCGTCGTACGGCCAGCCCGCCCTCGACGAAGGAATTCGGACCGCCTCACCCGCCACGGCACCGGCGGCCGCTCAATCGCCGGTCACACCGAGCCCCGAGGAAATCACAAAGCTTCGCGCGAAGCTCGAGCAACTCAACGCAGCGGTCCAGTCGCTGAAGGACGCGCGCTTCGATGATGACTTGATTGTCGATGTCGAAGCGACCGCATGGGTCGTGCACAACACGTTGCGCGTGCCGGGCGGCTTCGTCACGGGCGGCACGCTGCCCGGTTTACTCACCGCCAGCGACGATGCGCTGCGTCGCGCCGGCGAAATCAAGTCGGGCACCGCGGCATGGCCGAAGATCAAGGGCCAGGTCAAACGAGCGTACCGTTCGGCGATCGATGGCACGGCGCAGCCCTACACCGTCTCGATTCCCGCTTCCTACGATCCGACGAAACCAACGCCGCTCTACGTTTACCTCCACGGCCGAAGCACGCCGGGTGGCAATCAAGCCAATCCCGATCTGGCGTGGGGACAGGTCGGCGGGAGCGATCGCGAAAACCCGGAACGAGGCGGAGGCGCCCGCGCGGTGAATTACATCCGCGTGAATGCGTTCGGGCGGAGCAACAACTCTTTCCGTTTCGCCGGCGAAACGGATGTGCTCGAAGTCATCGCGTCCGTCCGCCAGCGCTACAACATCGATCCCGACCGCATTCTGCTCGCTGGATTTTCGATGGGTGGTGCCGGCTCGTGGCAGCTGGGCCTGCGCATGCCGGATCTTTTCTGCGGTCTCGAAATCAACGCAGGCGTCATTGGCAGTCGCCTGAATCTCGATGGACTCGCTCCGGCAGCACGTGCGGCCACGGTCAGCTATGGGATCACGATCCCGCACGCGCTGGCGGTCGCCAATCTTCCGTTGGTCGCGTTTGCCGGCGAGACCGACACGCAGCTGGCCGCTTCCGTGAGCATCCGCGACCAGCTCGTCCGGGAAGGTTTCAAGATCGAACAAACCAGCCAGTACGTTTGGAAAGGGACCGACATCGACGCGCTGTTTCTGGTGCATCCAAATGCCGGGCACGCCCACCCCACCGGAGAAACCCAGCGGCTGCGCGACGAGTACAATGCCGCTAATTTCGCGCGCGGGCGCGTCGTGCCCGATCATGTGCGCTTTGTGACCCACACCACCCGCTACAATCGCAGTTTTTGGGTCACGGTTGACGGTTTGGAACGCCATTTTGAGCGCGCCGACGTCGATGCGCAGCGTGACCCGGCGAAGGCGAACTTCACCATCAAGACGCACAACATCTCCCGCCTGACGCTCACCGACACCGCCGCGGCAAAAACGATCGCGATTGATGGTGTCACCCTAAACGTCAAACCAGCGGCGACGCTGCTCCTGGTTCGCGACGGCGACCGCTGGCAGATCGCGAATCCGGCGGCGCACACCGGCTTGCGCAAGGAGCACAAGTTGCAGGGCCCGATCAACGACGCTTTCTTCGAATCGTTTCTGTGTGTGAATCCGACCGGCCAGGCCTTCAACGCCGTCGCCGCCGAGCGCGGCCAACAGGAGCAGGATCGCTTCGCCAAAATGTTTACCCGCGATTTCCTCGGCGAGGCGCGCGCCAAGGATGATACCGCGGTCACGGAGGCGGACATCGCGAACAACAATCTCGTGCTCTTCGGCGATCCCGGCAGCAACCAGCTGATCGCGAAGATCGCCGGCAAACTCCCGATCAAGTGGACGAAGGAAAGTATTATCGTCGGCGGGAAAACCTATAGCGCCGCCGAACATGTCCCGGTGTTGATCTACCCAAACCCGCTAAATCCCCAGCGCTACGTGGTCATCAACACGGGCCTGACGGCACAAGGTCGCGGCGCCGCCAGCTATGGCGACTACGCAATTTTGAAGCTGACCAAACGCGCCGATGCTCCCGTCACTGCCGAGACGGTGGACGAAGGGGTCTTCGACGAATCGTGGCAGCTGCCTCCTGCTAAAATTTGAACGGGCCGCTGAAACTCCCCTTCGCGTTTTCCCCCAAATCCCGCACGTTTCCTCCACCCGCACCGCTCGATTGTAGCCGCTCCTTTCCCATGAACAAAAACTGGCAAATTCCCCGTCGTACTTTTCTCCGCGGCATGGGCACCATGATCGCCCTGCCCGTTTTGGACGCGATGCTTCCGCTGAAGGCCTTCGGCGCCGCCGCGAGTGGCGGTGCCGGGAAAGCGTTTCCGAAGCGCGTGGCTTTCGTTTACGTGCCGAATGGAATGAACATGGCGAAGTGGGCCCCCGTCGGGACCGGCGTCGATTATCAACTCTCTCCGACCCTCGAGCCACTCGCCGCGCACAAGAATGACTTCAGCGTCATCAGCGGCCTCGCGCACCGGAAAGCCTTTGGCAACGGCGATGGCGGCGGCGATCACGCGCGCGCTTCGGCCACGTATCTCACCGGTTGCCAGGCAAAAAAATCCGCATCGGATATTCAAATCGGGGTCTCCGTCGACCAGGTGGCCGCCCGGGCCATCGGCGATCAGACCCGTTTCCCTTCCCTCGAACTCAGCTGCGATCGCGGGCAGGAAGCAGGGTCCTGTGATTCGGGTTACAGCTGCGCCTACCAGTTCAATATTTCTTGGCGCTCCGAAAAGCAGCCCATGAATCCCGAGATCGAGCCAAAGGCCGCGTTCGACCGGCTTTTCGGTGCTGGCTCACCCGACGAATCGCGCGAGGCCCGCCTCCGCCGCGAGCGGCAGAGCAAGAGCGTACTTGATCTGGTACTCGACCAAACGCACCGCCTGCAACGCAACCTGGGCTCCAACGACCGCCAGAAACTCGACGAATATCTCACCGCGATTCGCGAAGTCGAAAAACGCATCGAGCAAAACGGCCGCATGCCTCCGCCGGTGCCCGCTGGCGCCGTGGGCGATTTCGACGCCGACTACACGTTCGAACGCCACATGCGGCTCATGTTCGACATGATGGCTCTCTCCTTCCAGACCGACAGCACCCGCGTGGCCAGCTTCCTCGTCTCGCACGACGGCGGCAACCGTCCCTATCCGTTCGCGGGCGTGAACGCGGGCCATCACTCCACCTCCCACCACCGGAACAGCGCAGACTCCCTCGACAAGCTGGCGAAGATCGATCGCTGGCACACGACGCAGTTCGGCTACTTCCTCGACAAACTGAAAGCGGTGAAGGAAGGCGACGGGACATTGCTCGACAACAGCATGATCGTTTTCGGCGCTGGTATCAGCGATCCCAACGAGCATCTGCACGATAATCTTCCAACCATTGTCGCGGGACGCGGCGGCGGCACGATGACGCCGGGACGTCACATCAAGTTGGAAAACGAGACGCCGATGACGAATCTGTACACCTCGTTGCTCGATCGCATGGGGGCGCCGGTGGAACGTTTCGCCGACAGTTCCGGCAAGCTCGAAGTCATCGCTTAAACCGATCGCGCCAGCCGCGCGTGATAGATCTGGCGCCTCTCGATCAAGAGGTGCGATCGACTCCGCGGGTCTCGCGGAGTTGTTCGAGCCCGCGAGAAACGTACACGTACTTCTTCGCTGCCGCCTTGCAGTCGCTCGACTGGAGTTCAGCCCCCCGCACTCGTGCAACGAAGCAATCGAGCGCATCGCTGCTGAACGCGTTTACGCCGGAGTTTTTCCGGAGGCGAGTCGGGACAGCACTTCGCCGAGCAGATAAATCGAACCCGTCACGACGACCACGTCGTTCGCCGTACCTGCGGTGCAAACATCGGCAGCGGGAAAAAGCTCATCGATCGCGGCACGGACCACGCGACCTGTGAAATCGCCCGGCACCAGCGCCGTCAGCTCAGCATGGGTGCAGGCCCGCGGCTGATCTGGGACGACAAAATGAATCTCCTGTGCATGGCGGCAAATCACGTCGATGAGCGGTTGGGCTCGATTGAGCCCGAGCACCCCCGTGATCACGACGGGGCGACGTCCGAGTTCCTCGACCAGCCGCGACAGATTACTCTCAAGCACCTGCGCTCCCTCGGCATTGTGCGAGGCATCCAGGATTGCGAGCCGGCCACCGAGTCGGATGCGTTGCCAGCGTCCGGGCCAGTCGACCTGCCGCAGACCGCGCGCGATCGCTTCCTCTGTGATCCGCCATTTGGGCGGAAGCGCGCGCGCCGCCAGAGTCGCGGTCGCCGCGTTCCATTGCTGGTAGTCCCCTTCGAGACTCGTCTGCGGATATTTTGCGATGTCTTCGCCGAACTCCTCCACCACCGAGATGACCGGCGCGTTCTTGGCGGAAGCGATTTCGCGGATGACGCACTCAGCCTCCTCCGGGAGACGACCGACGACGACAGGTCGACCGGTCTTGATGATCCCCGCCTTGGCTACGGCGATTTTCTCGAGCGCTTCTCCCAGGAACTCCTCGTGATCGCGTCCGATCGAAGTGATGACGCTCACCTCTGGAACAACGATATTCGTGGCATCGAGCTGTCCGCCAAGACCCACCTCCAAAACAGCGATGTCACAGTTTTTCCGCGTGAATTGGAGAAACGCCATCGCGGTGATGATCTCAAAAAAACTGGGGCGGTCATCCAAGTTCCCCTTCGCAAGCTGGTCGATGACCGGCCGCAGCTCGCGCAGGTAAGCGACAATTTCCTGGCTGGTCAGGGGCTCCCGCTGGACCTGCACGCGTTCCCCGAGATTCACGAGATGCGGCGAGGTGAAGAGGCCCGTGCGCCAGCCGGCGGCGCGGAGGATCGAATCAAGCATCGCCGCGACGGAGCCTTTGCCGTTCGTGCCGGCAACATGGATGAACGGGATCCGCTGCTGCGGGTCGCCCAAGGCCGCGGCGAACGGCGCCATGCGGTCCACGCCGAACTTCGCACCCGTTGGTTTCAGCGCATAAAGATATTCGATCGCAGCGGCGTAATCGGAAGCGGGCGGGACCCTTTTCATCGTTGCGCGTGGTTCAGCTCGCCTGCGGGCGTTTCGCTCCCGTCGGCCCTGGCCGCGCGAGACCGCCTGCGGGCGATGGTAAGTTCAGCTCGTCGCCAGCGCGGCGGTTTTCTTTCGGAGATGAAGGGCGCTGAGAATCTCATGCAACCGCTCCTGTAATTCCAAGCGGCTGACGATCTGATCCACCAAGCCATGTTTCAGAAGGAATTCGGCGGTTTGAAAACCCGTGGGCAACGTCTGTTTGGTGGTATCCTTGATGACGCGCGCACCCGCGAAGCCGATCAAAGCACCCGGCTCCGCGATGATCACATCACCGAGCGTCGCGAAACTGGCCGTGACTCCGCCCATCGTCGGATGCGTAAGCACCGAGATGAAAGGCAACCGCGCCGCGGCCAGGCGGCCGAGTGCGGCGCTCGTTTTCGCCATTTGCATCAGCGAATAAATTCCCTCCTGCATTCGCGCGCCGCCCGAGGCGCTGAAGATGATGCAGGGAAGGTTTTGCTGAACGGCGGCCTCGATCGCGCGCGTGATCTTTTCACCCGCAGCGGCACCCATGGCTCCCCCGCAGAAACGAAAATCCATCACCGCCACGGAAACCTTGATTCCCAAAATATCGCCGGTCCCGCAGATGACCGCTTCCGGAAGACCGCTGTCTTTCTCGTAGCGCTTGATCCGGGCGGTGTAGGGCTGGGAGTCGACGAAATTGAGCGGGTCGCTCGACCTCACTCCGGCGTCGGTCTCGTTGAACGTTGCCTCGTCAAACAGCTTCGCGATCCGTGCGCGGGCCCCGATCGGAAAATGGTGGCCGCTCTTCGGCACAACCATCTGGTTGTCCTCAATCTCCTTGTTGAAAAGAATTTCACCCGTGACGGGGTCCTTCGTGTAAAGGCCCTTGGGGATGTCCTTCTTTTTGGTTTTGCGGACGGTGTAGGTCGGTTTGTCGAAATGCATGGGATTAGCCGTGACCGAAGGTGACGACATCGAGGTTCAGACAGCCAGTGCGACGAAGAGCGAGCGCACAACTGTTGAGCGTGGAACCCGTGGTGAAGACATCATCAACGAGAATATAATGCTGGGCGGGATCTAGGCGGCCCGCTGCAGCCAGTGCAAAGGCATTTTTGAGATTGGCCTGCCGGGTGCGACGGTCGAAGGCGGTCTGCGTTTCGGTATCTACCGTGCGACGCAACAGCAGTTCCACGCGGGTGCGACCACCCGCCGCCGCCGCCAGACGCTCCGCGATCAGCGCGCTTTGATTATAACCGCGATGACGCCGTTTCCGCGGGTGTAGCGGCACGGGAACCAGCACGGCTCCCCGCACGCGATCCAACACTTCGCTCGAGCGACGGAAAATTTCCTCCATGTCCGCGAGCACATGCAGGCCACGGTGATACTTCAATTCGATCACCAGGGCCCGGACGGGGCCTTTGAACAAAACGGCCGTGCGCCCACTTCGAAACGCCGGCGCCAAACCTTCGCAATGCGGACACATGCGCTCCGTTTCCAACGACATCTCCCCGTAGTAAGGATGCCCGCAGGTCCTGCAGCAGGGTGACCGGACAAACTCGATCTGCGGGATGCAGCGCGCGCAGAGGTGACGGTAAGTTCCGCCGCTTTCCACGAGCCCCCGGCAATGCACACATGAAGGCGGAAATACCACCTCCCCCAGCCCGCGGGCGAACTCACGGAGCAGCGGATGCATCGCCGTCACCCGTCATCGGTAAAATACCTTGGCCAGGAAAAGCCCCTGCGGCGGCGCCGTCAGCACGCGCTCGGTGCGTTTCCGCGAAAGCAGAATTTGCCGGACGTCCGAGGGAGAAAGTTTTCCTTCGCCGACGCTCACGAGCACTCCCACCAGGCTGCGTACCATCTTGTACAGAAAGCCATTCGCCTCTGCCTCGATGCGGATTCGACGACCTCGGGCGATGACGTCGAGCCGGCGCAGGTCTCGCACGCTATCCGCCAAGTCCTGCCCGTTGAGCGCGGTGAACGCCGCGAAATCATGTTTCCCGACGAGAACTTCCGCGGCGGCGCGCATCGCGGGAATATCCAAGGTGCGAAAGACCGACCAACAATACGCGCGGGTAAACGGATCCGCGTCACCGAGGCGGAGATGGTAAACGTAGCGCTTACCCTTCGCACTGAAGCGGGAATGGAAATCCGGGGCGACGACCTTGGCCGACTGCACCTTCACGGTCACCGGAAGCCCCACGCGAAAAGCCGCGAGAAGTTTGGTCGAACCGTGGCGCCAGGCCGCGTCGAAATGGAAAACCTGCTCCAGCGCATGCACGCCGGAATCGGTGCGGCCACTGCCGTGAATCCGCACCGGCGCGCCGAGAATTTCCGCGAGCCTTTTCTCGATCACATCCTGCACGCCGATTCCTTTCTCGGGCGATTGACTCTGCCAGCCGGCGAACGACGTACCGTCGTAGGCGCAGACACATTTCCAACGTTGCGGAGAGGTTGAAGCCGGGGAAGACACAGCGAAGCCGGGGAGAATGGTGCAGAAGGAAACGGCGAATCCACGCAAATATTCTCCCTCAATCGTGGTGGGGCTTTAATCGCTCCGGCAATTTCACGTGGCTGAATCTTCCTCGACGAGTCATTTTGAGGGACGAAAGACCGGGAAAACCGGATGACTTCCGGCCGACGATCATCAGCCGCTAGTCCTCGACGGGTGGCGGCACCCCGAATTTTTGATTTAAAAAATCCTGCAGGATCAAGGTGGCTGCGCGTGAATCGACGATCCCGCTGGCGCGCACCTCGCGGCGTTTCGATTTGGCGATGCTCGATTCGGCTTCGTAGCTGGTCAGCCGCTCGTCGACGAGATGCACCGGCAACGAAAACCCGGTGCGCAGCCGCGCGGCGAAAGCGTCCACTTCCTTCGCTTTGAAGCCGACGCTCCCATCCATGTTGAAAGGATAGCCCAGGACGAGGTCGGTCGCGCGCCGCTGCTTCACGACGGCCGCCAGCGCACTCCAGCGTTTGGTTTCGTCCGCGTCCGTGAGGGCCGGCAAAGGCGTGGCGACGCCCAGCTCATCGCCATAGCTGAGGCCGATCCGGCGCGTACCATAGTCGATCCCGAGACAACGCATTCGCGCATTTCGGCCGCGGCGCGAAGCGAGCGCAATTTCATTTGCGACGCAGCGGTTGCGGCGCTCACTTCGCCGGAATGCCCGCCGTATTGCCGATCCTTTCTCCCGCCGAACTCGCGCGGTACAGCCGCCACATTCTGCTCGATGAGATCGGCGTCGACGGCCAGCGCGCGATTTCCGCCGCGCGTGTCCTCGTGATTGGCGCCGGCGGGCTGGGCAGCCCCGCGGCGCTCTATCTCGCGGCGGCGGGGGTCGGGACCCTGGGCATCGCCGACTTCGACCGCGTCGCCGAACACAATCTGCAACGTCAGCTGTTGCACGACGACGCTTCCATCGGAGAGCCGAAGGTCACTTCGGCCGCCCAGCGCCTGCGCGCGACCAATCCAAATATCAAAGTGGTCGAGCACGCCGAAGGAATCACCGTGGAGAACGCCCTGCAGATTTTCTCCGGCTACGATGTCATCCTCGACGGCACGGATAATTTTTCCTCGCGCTATCTGAACAACGACGCCGCGTTCTTCGCGAAAAAACCGCTCGTCTACGGCAGTGTTTTCAAGTTCGAGGGACAGGTCGCGGTGTTTGCACCCGAGCAAGGGGGTCCGTGCTATCGTTGTCTCTTCCCGAGTCCTCCGCCGGCGGGCAGCGTGCCAGGCTGCGGTGAGGCCGGCGTGCTGGGTGCCCTCTGCGGCGTGATTGGCAGCCTGCAAGCGCTCGAAACCCTCAAGCTGGTGACGCGGATCGGAAAACCTCTGGTCGGGCGTTTGCTCACCTATAATGCGCTCACGCAGGATTTCGCGACGCTCACGCTCGCCCGTGACGACGCGTGCCCCCTTTGCGGCGACCAGCCGAGTATTCTTACCCTGCAATCTGAAGTTGAACCTGCGGGCGTTGCACCAGGCACCGATCGCAACCGCGCCCCGGAAAACGTCGAGGTCCCGATCGAAGTTTCCGTGCAACAGGCAAAGCGACTCTTGGATTCAGGGGGCGGACACGCTTCGGTGATCGACGTGCGAGAAGCCTATGAGCTGGAAATCTGCGCGATTCAGCCCTCGGACCATATCCCGATGCGGCAGATTCCCGAGCAGCTCGACACGCTCCCCAAGGACAAGCACCTGCTCATCCTGTGTCACAGCGGCGCCCGCAGCATGCGCGTGACGGAGTTTTTGCGGGCGCGCGGCTTCAAAGCCGTGAGCAACATCGGGGGCGGCATTGACGCCTGGGCTCAGGAGATCGACTCGTCGCTCCGCCGGTACTGAAGGCTCGCGAAGGGGAATAGCTGCGAAGGCCTCTGGCCGCAGCTCCGACGGCTGGCCGCCTATTCTAATGTTAGGACGTCACCGAGGGCGCTGATTTGGGGTTGGCGGTTGATTTCCCGTTTGGCGCGCGTTCTATACGACTACCCCATGGCCTGCATTTATCCTCGTGCTGCCCTCGTTCTTGGCGCCCTGACGGTTTTGTCCCTGCCGTCGCTCCGCGGCGCGTCGCCTTTCAACGGCGCGGCCGAGTTCATCGATAAGAACTGCTCCAGCTGCCACAACGAAGTCGATCTCGAGGGCAGGCTCGACCTCACCTCCCTTAAATTTGAGTCGGAGAATCAGAGCAATTTCGAGCTCTGGGTCAGGATCCACGACCGGGTGAAATCCGGCGAGATGCCGCCCAAGGAAAAGAAGCGCCCGGCCCCGACTGAACTCGAATCCTTCCTGCAAGGCATGGCCTCGACGCTCACGGCCTCCGAGCTCGCCGCCTTCTCCAGCGAAGGACGCGCCGTGCAGCGCCGGCTCAATCGTTACGAATACGAGAACGCCCTCCGCGATCTATTGAACGTCCCGTGGGCTCAGGTGAAGGACAAGCTGCCCCTCGACGGCGAACGCTACGGTTTCAACAAGAGTGCCGAGGCGCTCGACGTCTCATTTGTGCAGATGGAGCGGTACTTGACGGCCTCGGACTACGCGATGCGTCAGGCCATGTCGGCGGCGTTTGAACGGCCCGCACCCATTGCGCGAAAGATCTACGCGCGCGATGTGATCAACGGCTACCAGCCGCGCGAAAATGGGACGCTCCCCGACCGGCTGGCGTTTCCCGTGCTCGACTCCCAAGCCCAGCCGGACGTTCGTGCCGGCCGCGTGGCAAACTCCCATCCGGAAACGCGGGAGCGCGAGGCGGTGGGCAAGGTCTCCAGTATTTTTAGCGACGCGGGTGGCTACAACTGGGGCTTCACCGCGCCGACCTCCGGGCGCTATCGGATCCGCTTGAAAGGCTACAGCATCTGGGTCAGCGGCGGAGGCATCGGGCGTTGGATGTTCAATGGGCAGGGAGCGGAGAAGG
Organism: Opitutaceae bacterium; assembly: GCA_039928635.1. GTDB lineage: Bacteria > Verrucomicrobiota > Verrucomicrobiia > Opitutales > Opitutaceae > DATAKE01. The sequence continues at coordinate 12,021 of JBDSSU010000316.1, forward strand.
TGGGGACCTACTGGATGCCGGTCTGGCACCGGCCGAATGCCGACGAAATCTGGCCCGGCCGCAACAGCGAGCCCATCGGTTTTTACGCCACCAGTCCGGGTCAGACCCGGCCCATCGGCGTCGCGGATTTCACACCGGAACCGAGCGTCAGCGAAATTGAGGTCATGCTGGCCGGAGGCGAAAGCGTTCGCACCGATGCGACGCGCTTCTTCCGCACCCGCGTCAGCGGCACGGACGAGCAATACGTCAACCCGCTTGCGACCGTGGAAGGCATGCCGGGTTACGCCGTGCAATGGCTGGAGGTCGAAGGCCCGCTGGCGGATGAATCGGTGGCTTCGGGCTACAAACTTCTGTTTGGCAATCTGCCGATGCGCCGGCTCGAACCGGGCCAGACCGGCGGGGTGACGCTTGAGGGGCTGGCTCTGGGTGGCGGTGCTGGCGGATTCGGTGGTGGCGCTCCAGGCGGTGCGCCTGCGGGTCAACCCGGCGCTCCCGTTGCGCCGCAAGGTCGCGGCCCGGATGGATTGAGCGATGCGCAGCCGCCAACACCGGGGGCTCCAGTTGCCCAAGCCGCTCCGGCGGCTGGACGCGGTCGCGGGCCGGCCCCAGCGGGCGGGCGCGGGGCTCGTGGGGGCGGGCGCGGTGGCCGTGGCGGTGGCGCTGGAATATCGGTTGCGGTAATCAGTGAAAATCCCGGTGCGGATGCCGATCGGCTTCTGCGTAATTTCATGAGCGTCGCCTATCGCCGGCCCGTGCGAGAAGTCGACGTGGAGCGTTTCTTGAATTTGTTTAAGCGCGAATTCGAGCTGGGCTCCGGTTTTGCCCGCTCAATGCTGACGGCCTACACCGGCGTGCTCGCTTCACCGGGATTTGTGTTTCTCGACGAGAAGCCAGGAAAGCTCGACGACGTCGCCTTGGCCACGCGCCTTTCCCTTTTCCTCTGGAACTCCACCCCTGACGCCGCGCTGCGAGCGAAAGCGGAAAAGGGCGAGCTGCACCGGCCCGAGGAGTTGCGGGCGGAAACGGAGCGTTTGCTCAACGATCCCCGTGCCGAGCGCTTCGTCGACTCCTTCACCGACTACTGGCTCGACTTGCGCAAGATCGACGACACCTCGCCGTCGTCAGCCATCTACAACGATTACGAGATGGATGACCCGCTGAAGCTCGCGGCGCTCGATGAAACCCGCCTGTTTTTTGGAGAGCTCATTCGGGCGGATCTGCCGACGCGCAACATCGTAAATTCGGACTTCACTTATGTGAACGAACGACTCGCGAACCATTACGGCATCCCCGGGGTGAAAGGCGCCCGGATGCAAAAGATCACGCTTCCTTCCGGGAGCGAGCGCGGCGGGCTGATGACAATGGCCAGCGTGCTCAAGGTTACGGCCAACGGGACCACGACTTCGCCGGTGATCCGTGGACACTGGATCACCGAGCGCCTGCTCGGCGTGGAGATTCAGCCGCCTCCTCCCAGTGTGAAAGCGGTCGAGCCCGACATCCGCGGCGCCACGACGATTCGCGAGCAGCTGGCCAAGCATCGGGAGGATCCCAGCTGTGCGTCCTGCCACATCAAGATGGATCCGCCAGGCTTCGCGCTGGAAAGTTTTGACGTGATGGGCGGCCGGCGGGATCGCTATCGTGCGGTCGCCGAAAATGTGAAGCCGGTGCGTGGTTTCGGGATGAATGGCCAGGCCTTTGGCTTTCATTACGGCCCTCCCGTGGATTCCGCCGGCGAGGTGCCCGACGGTCGAGCCTTCAAAGACGTGAAGGAATTCAAGACCTTGGTGATGAAAGACGAGTTGCCGATTGCCCGGAATCTCACCCGGCAACTCGTGACCTTCTCGACCGGCGCGCCCGTGCATTTCTCCGACCGCGACGAAGTTGAAAAAATTCTCCAGCATGCCGCCGCCAGTCAGTACGGGGTGCGGACCCTCGTTCACGAGGTGGTGCAGAGCAGCCTGTTCCAAACCAAGTAATCACCCTCCCCTTCCCTGTGAACACTCCCTTTCGCTCCCGCCCTTCCTCCGCCTCGGTCGACGCCCCCTTTATCACGACCCGGCAGGCGATGTCGCGGCGCCACTTCCTCCGCAACGCCGGCATCGTGATGTCGCTGCCTTTCCTTGATGCGATGCTGCCGCCGTTTGCGCGCGCCGCCGCGTCGGCCTCGCCGCTGGCGCCGGGCGCAAAACCCCGCCGGATGTTCGGGATCTGTAACAATCTCGGGCTGCGCCCCGACCTGTTCTTCCCCAAGGACACCGGCGCGAACTACACCCTTTCGCCCTACCTCCAGCATCTGAAGGATCACCGCCAGGACTTTTCGGTTTTCAGTGGCGTTTCCCACCCGAACGTCGACGGCGGACACCCGGCTGACATCGCATTCCTGACGGCCGCACCCCACCCGGCGAGCAGCTCTTTCCGCAACACGATCTCGCTGGACCAGTACATTGCTGAACGCATCGGCATTCTCACGCGTTTCCCTTCGCTCACCCTCGCCGTCAATGGCGGCGGCCGGGGACTGTCTTGGACCGGGACCGGCGTGGCCATTCCGCCTGAGCAGAGCGCCACCGAGGTGTTCAATCAGCTGTTCCTGCAGGGTACGGCCGAGCAGGTGCAGACGCAGATTCGCAAGCTCGACACCGGTCGCAGCATCCTCGACGCCGTCGGCGAGCAGGCCAAGGACCTCCAGCGCAACCTGGGGGCGCGTGACCGCAGCCGGCTCGAGCAATATTTCACGAGCGTCCGCGACTTGGAACACCGCTTGCAGGAGTCGAAGGGCTGGGAAAGCAAACCCAAGCCGGTCGTCAACGTCGCCGCCCCGAACGATCCGGCGAATGCGGCGCAATACATGGCGAAGATCAAGGCGATGTACGATCTCACGAAGCTCGCGTTCGAGACGGATTCAACGCGCGCGGTCACCCTAATGCTCAACAGCGTGGGCACCCCCGTCATCACCGACACGGGCGAGACGCTGACGGACAGTTACCACAATCTGTCTCACCACGGGAAAGCGGACGAGAAACTCTCCCAGCTAAAAATCATCGACGAAGGGCACATGAAGCTGCTCGCCGGCCTGTTCTCGGAACTCAAATCGGTGAAAGAGGATGAAGAGACGCTGCTCGACCGGACGATGATCCTTTACGGTTCCAATCTCGGCGACGCCAACGCGCACTCCACCATCAATATGCCGACATTGTTCGCCGGCGGCGGATTCCGCCACGGCAAGCACGTCTCGCTCGACCCGGCTACTGGCGTCTATCCGCTGCCCAATCTTTTCGTTTCGATGCTGCAACGCATGGGATTTCAAGACGAGAAATTCGCCTCTTCCACCGGCACGATGCGGGGTTTGGAAGCGAATGGCAGTGTCTGAACCAAGCGTCGATTTTCCGCCCGCGCCCGACGTTTCCTAAACTCTCCATGTCTTCGCGTATCGCGATCCCGCTCTGCTGCCTCGCCGGCTTGCTGCCCACGGTATACCTGGCCGCCACCGTGTTCACCCCTCCGCCAGGACCGCTCGCGACACCCGCGCAAATCGCCGCCGTCCTCGCTCCGATCCCGCCGGTTGCTGCCGGCGAAACAGTCGTGGATTTCGAAACCGCTGAGATCGGCGAACCCATCGCTAAATGGGAGGAGAAAGGCGTCACTTTCGCTCTTGCTGCCAAGCTCCAGCGCACGCCCGCCGCGAAACCGCAGGTGATGTTTTTTCCCCATCTCGCGACCGGCCACAAAGGCATCGTCAATGCGATGACCACCGACCAAGGCGTGCCGCTCAAGATGACGCTGCCCGGCGCGGGCGCGTCTTCGGTGACTCTCGTGCTTTGGGGATCGACCGGTTGTCCCGCGGTCATCGAGGCCATCGACAAGGAGGGCAATGTGGTGGACAGGCAGTCGTTCGCCACTGTCCCGGCCCGCAACGCCCCGAACGAGCCCGTTCCATTCTTCGTCGTGAAGCTCAAAGCGGCGGCGATTGCCTCCGTAAATATCAGCGGCCCGCGCAGCGGCGAGTATCTCGCCGCGGACGAACTGCGCTTCACGCCCCTCCCGGCTCAGACGAACTGATCCGCCAGGCTTCTTTCGCTCACTAACGGCGCAGCGTAGTCTCAGCCCGGTTCGGTCAACGCCGCCACTGCGGCCTTCACCGAACCGCTGAACCGCCCCGGGGTGTTCACCCGGCGGCGGGCGAATCGGAGTTTAAAAACGCGTTTCGTACCGCGCGGGTGACCGCATGAATCAATTCGTTCGCGGTGGGTCCGACCCGGAGCTTGTCGTGGACCGTGAATTCGTCGAACGGCTGCGGCTTGGCCGCAAAAGGGTCCGGGGAGCGCGCGCGTCTCGCGTGCTGCTCTCGGCGTCCCGCCGAGAGCGGTTCGGATGGCTCGGGCGGGACGCCTGAGCCGGCACGCCAGACGCGCGC
>JBDSSU010000317.1:0-3367 GCA_039928635.1 Opitutaceae bacterium
CCCCGGACGTTGGAGAAACGACCGGCTTTTGCGCAGGAGCGGCTTGGAGCAAAAGTGCCGGGAAAGCGGCAAGCAGGGGAGCGAGGGAAAGTTTCATCGCGGGTCGGCGCGTTCAGTCGATCTGCACGGGCATCCGGATAAATTTCGCCGTCGATTTGCTCTGCAACATCGCGATCGAGAGTCGGACATCCGCCGCCAGCGAATCGTCCTGCTGCCAGACCCAACCCTGCGGTCCCGGCCGGCCAATGCCGCCTTTCTTCCCCGTCGCGTTCACAAAATAGGCCTGCCCGAGGCCGATATAGAGTGTCTTTACTTCGGCTGGTTTACCGTCGTCCAGAGTGCGGATTTCGCTCACGACACTGATTTCCTGATTGGACTTGCCCGCTTCGTTGAGGATTCCGACGACATTCTGATAGCGCTCGGCGAGGGACGCTTTCGACGGTTTGTCCGCCTCCGGGATGCGGCTAAAAAGCGGGGCGAGCTTCTCCTTCACCGGATCGGGAAGCATCGGTTGAAGGGCGCGCAGTTCGCCTTCCAGGATGGGCGCTTCCCTTTCCAGATCCGCGAGCGCGTTGACGATGGCCGTTTTCTTATCAACCAGCTCCGACTTCTTTTTGTCTGCCTCGGTGATGTCCAGCTCACCTTTCACTTTCTTCGCTTTTAGCTCTTCGAGCTCACGCGTGAGCAGCTCGATCCGCTGCTGCAAAATGAGATTCGCCTCTTTCGCCTCACTCTTTTCCTTTGCGAGCGCTTTCTGCAAATCCCCCCATTTGTCCAGCATCTCGCGCATGGTGACGATCTGGGCTGCCGAATCCGTAGGCGCAGCAGCCACCGCCGGCGGAGCCGCGAGAGAGCGGGCCGAGAGGGCCGCCAAAGTTAAAGCAATGGCGATAATTCTGCGTTGTCGAAAGACGGTAATCATCAGGAATTGCGGGGGAGACTGATGCTCGTCCCAGTTCCCACTGATTCAACGCCCCTAGTGTCACAATCCCGCGGACAAAGGGTGACGAATCGGTGACGATTGCGCTGCTACCAGGTCAACTCCCCTCCCAACGAGTAGGAAATGCCGGTGTTTTGCAGGCTGAACAAAGGGTTCCCGGGACTGTTATAACGTCGCTCAATCTGGGCCTGCGTCAGATTGTTTGCACGAAACGTCAACTTGAGGTCCTTCGTCAGATTATACTGCAACACGAAGTTTACGGTGCTGATCGGACGGATATAGATATCGGGGTCGAAGCCTCCGATACCCGCGGCATCGAGATAGCCGCCGGTCACGTTGAGAAAAAGCCCGGTATAAAGGCCGAATTCAGCGTTGTCATAAGACACGTTGAAGTTCAGCAGATAGTCCGGCTGTCCTTGCAGGCGACGCGAGCGGCCGAAAAAACTGGCGGTTCCCCGATCGACCGAAGAGTAAAGAAAGGTATAATTGCCGCCGATCGAGAACTCCTTGAGTTCCGGGGAGAGAAAGGCGAGCCCTTTATCTGCTTCAATTTCGAAACCGCGTAACCGGCCCTTGCCCTGGTTGACGAATTGCTCGATCCCCGCGCCAAAGCCGCGCTCGATAGGGTTCTGAATCTCTTTCGCGAAAACACTGGCAGCGAGCAGGCCGCCGGATGCCGGTGCCCACTCGAGACGCAGGTCGTAGTTGTCGATCTTGGAAATGCGCAAATCCGGGTTGCCAATGAAGTCTTCGCCGGTCTCTGCATTGCGAATCAGGATCGGGGAGATCTCCTTGAATGAAGGCCGTGCAACGGTCTGGGACCACGCGGTGCGCAAACTCATATTCTCTGCGAGTTTGTAGCGGAAATTGATCGAAGGAAGGACGACATCCGAGTCGATTCTCGCGCGGCTCCGTTCCTGGATGATCGGATTGTTTCTCGCGGCTTCCGGATTGGTCGCGAGAAGATTGACCAGGTTCTGGTCGAGTCGCTGCTCCGGCGTCAGGAAGAGAATCCGAATGTTCGGATCGTCGATGTCCACAATGCTCGAAGCCTGAGACCGTAACGCCGTCCCTTCGTAACGCGCGCCGATCGACGTGCTCAACTTCGATGTGATGTCGGAGTTGAACATGAAGAATCCCGCCGGCAGCACCTGTTCTGCGGTGTAGAACTCGGTTGGCACGAAGCGATACAGATAGACAGATTGCGCTTCCGGCGACGCCGCGGAAAAAACCGGCGGATTCCCATAGAGGAACTCGTCGCCGATGGTATTCCCAGGCTGCAGTGGCTTGCTGCCGCTTTGGCCGATTGCCTGGCCGGTGTTGTAGGCGAAGCTATCGGCGCGGTAGCTACGGTCGCTGAAGTCGAAGCTGCCACCGAACTTCACTTTGGTCGTCACATCGGGATTGCTTCCGTGAAGGATCGGAACCTCGATGCTGGCCCCGAAATTGTAACGCGAGTCCTCCAACTCGCGCCAATATCTTCGAAAGGGTGGAATCGGGAGCGCGCCGGGAAGAAAAAACTCTGATTTCGTCGGCGTCGTGAGGGTTTCCACGAAACGCTGGTCCGGCTCATCCTGCGACGAGAGATTGTAAGTCCCGAACCACTCAATCTTCCACGGATGATCCGGGCCGAGTTCCTGTTCGCCAGCGATCTGCAGCACTTTCAGCCGACGCTCCGTGTACGCGATCGATTCCCGCAGCCCGATGGTGTTCTCCTCTGCGCTCCCCACTGGACCGAAGCGTTGGCTCGCGCGGTCGTCGGCAGCAACATTGGTGAAGAGCGTCAGCTTGATTTCGCCGCCGGGAGGCTGCACGCCGCCGACGATGAGCAGGCTGGAGTTCAGGCTTTCGAGCCCCCGTGTTACGTTTGAATCGCGGACCACCGAGGTGACCTGGCCGCCCAAGCCAAATTGATAGCGGCGCTCCCGTCCGAGGTCGTCGAAACGGTAATCTTTCCGATAATCAAATGAAGCAAGGAACCCTGCCGGCCACTTCCCGATCATACTGCGCTCTCCGATCGTTAGCTCGCCGCTGATATTCGGCGGTGCGGTCTTCTCCTTGGTTCCGAGTTCCCGGTCGAGTGTCTCGTTGATGCGATCGCGAAAAGCACGGTCTTCGGCGGCTTCGGGAGTGCCAGGGACGTTCTGGGGAAGTGGCGCATCTTTGATCAGTATTGGGATACGCCGGTCGTTTAGCGTGCCAAGCAACCCAGTCCCGCCGCCATTGTAGCTAAGAAACTTGGAGTTCCCCGTCGTGAGAGTCTCGTATCCAAGCCCCATTTTGAATTTACGAAACGATTTGTCCGGCACCCCTTTGGTGAGAATGTTCACGCTTCCGCCCGTCGCTTCACCCGGTAAGTCGGGAGTAAAGGTTTTTGAGGTGACGATCGTTTTTACGATGCTGCCGGGAAAGAGGTCGATGTTCACC
>JBDSSU010000318.1:0-16151 GCA_039928635.1 Opitutaceae bacterium
GCCTCCCCAACCTCCACCCAAAATCCGCACCCCGCCCACCGCCGTGTAGTGGCGACCTTTCGCCCCGCCGCACGACTCATCAATCACTTCCACCGCCCATTGCCTCCAGTTGCGGAAGTCGGGCTAAACTTGTTGCGAGGAATAGCGCGCCGCGTAGTCGAGGGCGTATTTTGCGAACGCGGCTTTCAGGCGGGAGCTGATCGTGTCGGGTCCAACGGTGAACTCCACGTCGTCGATGGCCGACACGGGGGCGATATCCTTCGTCGTCGACAGCAAACAACATTCCTCCATCCGCCTGAAATCCGCCGGGCGGATCGCGGCTTCACGCATCGCGATGCCCGCGTCCGCGGCAATCGTTTCCATCAGCAGCCCACGCGTTACTCCAGCGAGAATGCCCGCTGAAATCGGCGGCGTGAGCACGGTGCCGTTTTCGACAAACGCGACATTGCAAACCGCCGCCTCCGTCACTTCACCGGCAAGATTCAGGATGATGACCTCATCGGCGCCCCGGCTTTTCGCCTCACGGAAGCACAGGAGATTGTTGAGATAGTTGCCCGTTTTCCATGCGGGACTGAGGCATTCACTCGGGTTGCGACGAAACCGGGTCGCCACCGACAAGCGCAGGCCCCGTCGAAGTTTTTCCTCGCTCAGGTCCGCGTTCGCTTGCACGAGCAGCACAAACTCCGGGCGGTCGACCAGCGCGGTGTCCAGTCCGATCGGCCCGGTGCCTCGCGAAATTTGCAGTCGGATATAAACTTCTCCGCGATGGGCGGAGCTGGCGCGGAACGCGTTCACCGTGCGGCGGATTTCCTCCAGCATTTGCTCCGCGCCCATGGGCAGCCGCATTGAGAGCGCCTCGGCAGAACGCTGCAGACGCAGCCAGTGTTCTTCCCAAGCGAAAATTATCCCATGATAAGTCCGCCAGACTTCGTAGATCGCATCGCCATAGAGAAAACCCCGATTGAGCGGGGCGATCGAAGGTTCCCGCGCCGAATGCAGATGACCGTTCGTGTTGGCCTGAATAAAGGGATCGCTCATGAAGGGACGCGACTCTCCGTAAGGTCAGAGACGACGCCAAACAAAAAGCCCCGCCACCGCGAAGGCGCGAAGCGCAGAGGCGAACAAAGCTCGCAACGCCGGGCAGGACACTTGAGGGCCCGACCCAAGACCACAGGAAATCCTCCGACTGGGCATCCGGAGGCAAATCCGCGATTCACGCGACCGCTCGTTTGCGGAGCAGGCTCTTGCGAGTCCTTCGAACGAGCAGCTACTTCAACGCGCCCGCGTAAACGTTCGCGCGACCGTCGCGCACGAAACCGACCAGCGTCTGGCCGCTCGCGCGGGCGAAATCGACGGCCAGCGAGGTGGGCGCCGAAATCCCCGCGACCAATCCAATACGAGCGGCGAGCGCCTTCTGCACAATCTCGAAGGAGATGCGCCCACTCACGAACAACCCGTGTCCCGCCAACGGCATCGCCCCGTTGAGCAACGCCCACCCGAGCAGTTTGTCGACGGCATTGTGCCGGCCGACGTCCTCGCGGACTTTGACCAAAGCGCCGTCGTCGCGGAAAAGCGCGGCTCCATGCAAACCTCCCGTGGCGTGAAACACGTTTTGATGCTGCGCCAGCCGCGCCGGGAGCGCCTGGATCAAGGCGGCCGTGACCGTCGCCTGTGGCGTCAGCGGAGGAAAGTTTTGATGAACCTGTTCGATCGAGGTCTTTCCGCAGGTTCCACAGCTGCTGCCCATCGTCGAAGTGCGCGCGAGCGTGCGGAGTTTGCGCGCGTCAAAGTCGGTCAGCTCAACGGCCACGACGTTGTCTGCTTCTCCGGGCGCGCGAGCGAGACAAGGGCCGATGCGCACAATCTGGCCGCGCTGAGTAAGGATGCCTTCGGAAAGAAGATAACCCGCCGAAAGTTCGAGATCATGTCCGGGCGTGCGCATGACCACGGCGAAGGGACGGCCGTTCACCCGAATCTCGAGCGGCTCCTCGACCGCAACGAAATCGTCACATTGCTCGGGCTCATGCCCGGCGCTATGCCGCGCCACCCGGACAGATGCCGCGAACGTCGCCGGAACTGGATCAGACGGATTCATACCGGCATCGCGTGGGCTTCGGTGCGCACCGGCGTAATTCGCACGACCGCGTTGTAATCGGGCACAAGACCGCCGGGTTCAAGAGTGCCCGCGCGGATGAGCACATTCCCCTCCGGCCAGTGAACCTGCAGGTTGCCCGGGGCGATCGGCGCGATCTGCACCCGACAGTCAAGGTGACCAATTTCGCTCGCAAGCCTCACGCGATCGCCGTCCTGGAAATCGAGCCGCGCCGCGTCGTCGGCATTCATCAGCACCGTATCGCGTGTGGCGCCGTTGAGTGGATCCACTTCGGCGTAGATGAGCGTGTTGAACTGTTTCCCGCGACGGGTGCTAACATGAAACTCGTCGGGGGCGCGCCGAGTGTCGGGCAGAGCGGGCACGGTAAAGAGAGCACGGCCGTCCGTGGTCGGGAAATTTCCGTCCACGCAAAGATGCGGGCCGCCGTACTGGAAGGCGTCTCCGGTTGCGCGGAGTTTTTCGACGCCGGCGTAGTCGGGTACGACGCGGCCCATCTCCTCACGGATTTTCCAGCCGGTCTCGCAACCGAGCGCGGCAGCGGCGCCCGGACGCGTGGCCTCGGCGACCTGCAGAAGGATCTTCCATTCGGCGCGTGCCTCGCCGACTTCACGCGGTATCTCGGGCGTGAACATCACGCGGCGCTCGGTACTCGTCTCGGTGCCGCCGTCGTCCTGTTCGTAGCGCGTTTTCGCGGGAAGCAGGATCACCTCGTCGGACGGCTCGATGAGCATCTGATCGTTGAGGAGAATATCCTGATGCACGCGCAGCGAAGCCCGGGTCAGGGCGGCGCGGACCCGTTCGGGCTCGGGCAGCGTGCGGAGAAAATTTCCGCCGAGGGCGTATAACACGTCCAGCTCACCGCGGCCGGCGGCCTCGACCATCTCCACCGTCGAAAGCCCGCGCCAGTCGGGCACCGCAAAGCCGTATTGCCAGGAAAGCGTCGCGGCGTTTTCGGAGGTGATCGGCTTGCCGCCGGGAAACGCCGTTGCATATGCGCCCATTTCGGCGCCGCCCTGAACCGAGCTGTGTCCACGAATGGGCATGACGCCGCAAAAATCGCGGCCGACAAAGCCGCGGGCGAGCGCGAGATTGAGCACCATGCGAACATTATCGGAGCCCCACACGTGCTGCGTGAGCCCCATGCTCCAGACAAAAACGGCGGTCTTCGCCTCCGCCACGAGATCGCCAAACGCTTCCATGGAGGAGCGGGCGAGACCGGCGGCGCGTTCGAGTTGCTCCCACGGAAGTTCGCGAACGTGCGCGGCGAGTTGGGTGAACTCCGTGGTATGCGCTGCAATGAAGACGCGATCGAGCGCGTCGCGCTCGATGATTCGTTTGAGCGCGCCATAAAGAAACGCCATGTCCCCACCCTGCGCGACGGGGAACCAATCGTCGGCGATGTCGGTGCCGAACAGCGCGCTCGAAACCGTGGAGGGAACCCAGTAGCGCACCATGCCCGGTTCGCGATACGGATTCACGAGGACCACGCGCGTGCCTTTTTCCTTCGCGAGAAGCAGATACTTCGTTGAAACGGGCTGGTCGTTGGCGGGATTGGAGCCGAAGAAAACCAGCAGGTCCGTGCCGATCCAGTCGCGATAGCTGCAGGTCGAGGCGGCGACGCCGATCATCTGTTTCATCGCAGCGGTGGAGGGCGAATGACACAGGCGCGCGGCGTTATCGACGTTGTTGGTCCCAAGATAGCGCGCGACCTTCTGGCCGACGTAATAGATTTCGTTGGTGACGCCACGAGAGGTGAGAAAGAACGCGATGCGCCGCGGTGAGCTCGCGCGGATGCGCGCGCCGATCGATGCGAGCGCCTCATCCCAACTGATGCGCGTGAAGCCGCGCTCCCCGCGCCGGCGGCGCATGGGATAAGCGAGGCGGCCGAGTTCCCGGAGCGCTCGGTTATCGAGCGACGCAACCGTACTGACGTCGGCCAGGACCGCAGGGTCCATTGCCGGCATGGTGTTCAGGCGAAGGAGATTCAGCCGGGTCATGCACAGGTGCACGCCCTCGATCGTCCAGTCGTGAAAGCCCGCCACGCCGAGCGCGCAGCCGTCGCACACGCCGCGGCTGAGAACTTTCCAGGCGTAGCCGAGATTGTCGCGGTTTTCCCAAACCACCGAAGCCATGTTGCGAAAGTGTTTTGGCTTCACCTCGCCAAGACCGAAGGGAATCCAGCGACGGGAGCCGGTGGGAGAAAGACGGTGCTCGTTCATCGGGGACAGCGTGAGCGTGGGTGCGCCCGGGTTTCAGGCAAGCCGTTGTCGCGGCAGCGAGCCAACCCGAAAAACTCATACCAAAATTCACCCAAGGCATGAGCCACAGAGGACACGGAGCTCGGACACGGAGGCCACAGAGCAAGACAGGATGTTTGGCTCTGTGGCCTCTGTGTCTGCGCTCTGTGCTCTCTGTGGGAAAAAATCTTCGCGAAAGTGTGATGCATGCGGGCCAAGCTTAGCCGGCTGGCCTCGCCGCCATCGGACACATGCACCCAGGATTCCGTTACAGGCGACGCCCTCGCAGCGAACTGCCCTGCCCCAGCAGCTGCTGTCGCTCGGGAAGGGCGGAGCACCAGCTCCTATTTTTTCCACACGTCACCGACATCGCCGCCGAACCATCGCGACGTGACCACTTTCTGCTGCGTGTAGAATTGCACGCTTTCCATTCCCTGAATGTGAAGATCGCCGTAGAAGGATTCGTCCCAGCCGGAGAAGGGAAACATCGCCATCGTGGCGGGGACGCCGACGTTGACGCCGACCATGCCAGCCTTCACCCGCATCGTGAACTCGCGGGCGGCGCGGCCGTTGTTGGTGAAGATCGCAGCGCCGTTACCGAACGCGGACTTGTTCGTTTGTTCGATCGCAGCATCCAGATCGTCCATCCGCATCACGTTCAGCACGGGACCAAACACTTCTTCGCGGGCCAGCGTCATGTTGTTCTCCACGCCGTCGACGATGGTGGCGCCGAGGTAAAAGCCTTTCGGGGCGTCAGCGACTTTCACGCCCCGACCGTCGGCGATGATTTTGGCGCCTTCACTCTCCCCGGTGGCGAGGAGATGGAGGACACGGTCGCGGTGAGCGGCGGTGATCACCGGGCCCATGTCGGGCTGCGCGGTGCGATCAGTGGGGCCAACTTTGATGGCGTCGGCGGCCTTGATGAGATCGGGGAGAACGCGTTCCGCCGCGGCGCCGACCACAATCGCGGCCGAGCCAGCCATGCAACGTTCGCCGGCGCAACCGAAGGCGGCGGTTGTCAGGTTTTCAACCGTCTTCGCGATGTCGGCGTCGGGCATGACGACAATGTAGTTCTTCGCCCCGCCGTTCGCCTGGACGCGTTTGCCGTGCTTGATGCCGGTTTCGTAAATGTATTTCGCGATGGGCGTGGAGCCGACGAAGGAGATCGCCTTCACCTTCGGATGGGTGAGCAGGCCGTCGACGACGGGGCGGCCGCCGTGGACGATGTTGAAGACGCCCTTCGGACAGCCGGCCTCCTCGAGCAACTGGCCCAGGAGGATCGCAGTGAGCGGGACTTTTTCGCTCGGCTTCAGGATGAAGGTGTTGCCGCAAGCGATGGCCACCGGGTACATCCACAGCGGCACCATCGCAGGGAAATTAAACGGCGTGATGCCGACGCAAACGCCCAGCGGCAGGTTGATCGTATCGCAATCGACCCCGCGCGCGATGTTCCGCAGCGAATCGCCGAAGAGCAGCGTGGGGATACCACAGGCGTACTCGATGTTCTCGAGCCCGCGGAAGATGGAGCCGCGCGCCTCGGCATTGGTTTTGCCATGCTCGCGCGAGACGGTTTGGCAGAGCGGGTCGAAGTTTGCCTCGACGAGCTGGCGGTAACGGAAAAAAACGCGCGCCCGCTCGACCGGCGGCGTATCACGCCAGGCGGGAAACGCGGCGGCGGCGGCCTCGACGGCGGCATTGACCTCCGGCAATCCGCCCGCGGGACACTCGGCAATCACGTCTCCCGTGGAAGGATTATAAACCGGCGTGCTGGCGCCAGTGGGCGAGTTCCATTCGCCTCCAATGAAATTGGGACAAGGGTGCAGGGGCGTGGTCATGAAAATTCGAACTCGGTTTTACTCGCCCGGAAAATCCGGCCTCGGGCGGATCGGTGACGAGCGTTTCACTTCGCCGCCGGCGCCGGTGGAGCGGGAGCAGCGCCCGGCGGGCCGCCACGTGCGGGCGGAGCGGGTACGCTGGTCGGAAACCCTTCCGGCATTTTTCCGACAATGCCACCCGCCGGGATCTCGATGCCCGCCGCCCACGCGATGCCGTTGAGAATCGCGGTGCGGTTGTTCGGATCGCTGAGATAAGCGTGAAAGTGCAGGCCGGTGTAAACGAAACCGCGGCCGCCGCCCTCGCGCTGCACGGCCCACGCCATCGCATCGGGCTTGGCCCCGGCAGCGTTGGGCGCGGTTGCATTCTGGCTCATCGCGGTGAAGAGGAGGGTGCGACGCGGATCCTCCGGCAGGCGCTGGATGAGGTTGAATTCCTCGGCGCCGATCTTCCACGGCGTCACCCCGCGGGCGATGGGATGGTTAGGGTTCGGCACGCCGATTTCCCAACTGGAGTACAACTGGGTCTTGGAGTAGTCGGTCTCATGAAAGCCGCCCACCCAGTCGAGGAAGTATTTCCGCGCGATCGGGTGGCGGACATTGATGGCGTAATGGAGCACCACGAGGCCCACGCCCTTCTTCATCAGCCGATCGAACTGCTCCAAACGAGCGACGACATCGGGCGGATAATTCTTCTGGTCGGGCGTGACGTGCAGCGGGAAAATCGCGTGCGTCTCCCCCTGCACCTTGTCACCCGAGCTCTCGATTACGATCACCGCGGCATCGTCGAGCTCGTGCAGGTCCGCCGGAATCTGCCCCTTGTAGAGTTTTGTCGTGATCCCCTTGAGACTCGGCGAGGTGTCGAAGGCATATTGGATGCCCTCCAGCGCGGCGAGGTATTGATGGGCCGGGGGGCGGCCGTGATCCAACGGACCGGCGATGAAGACGATTTTCTTCGGAGCGTCCGCCGCAAGGATGGCGGACGCCGAAAGCGCCAGCGTGATCGCCAGGGAGGAGAGGAATCGGGGTTTCATTTTGGGGAGGCTTGGGCGCGCCGCGGATCAGGCGGACTTCGCGGTTTTCTGACGCGGAGATTCGAAGAGACCGAGACTGGCGCTCATGTCCTGCGCGCACGATTGGATCAGCGCGACGAACTGCGGAATCTTTGGCTTCATGCGTTCCTTCAGGCCGGAGATCCCGATCGACGCGATCGCTTCGCGACGGCGGTTGAAAACGGGGGCCGCGATGCAGAAGACGCCCTCCTTGCGCTCCTCGTCATCGATCGCGTGGCCTTGCTCCCGCACCCGGGCGAGCTCCTTGAGCAACGCGGATTTTTTGACGAGGGTCTTCGGGGTGAGCCGCACGAGTTTCGTCGTGTCGAGCACGCCGTGGATTTCCACTTCCGGCAAACTCGCGAGCAACGCGCGGCCGATCGCCGTGCAATACAAAGGCTCGCGATGGCCAATGTGCGTGTTGACGCCGATGATCTCGCGGCTGCCCTCGCGGCCGAGAAACACCACACTGTTCTCGCTGCGAATCGCGAGGTGGGTGTCCTCTTTGGTCGCGAGGTTGATCCGCTTCAGGTGCGGCGCGGAAATTTCGAAAAGAGGCGTGTGCTGCTCGGTCGCCGCCGCGAGCCGGTAGACGCCGGCGCCGAGCCGGTAGAGGTTGGCCGCGCTGTCGAAGGCCACGAGCTTCCGCTGCTGGAGCGTCTTCAACATCCGAAACGCCGCGCTCTTATCCACGGCGAGAAACTCCGTTAATTCCGAGAGGCTCGCCTCGCCCTGCGGGTGGTCGGCGAGGTAATCCAGAATACTCAGTCCGCGGTCGAGAGCTTGGATGGTTTGGGTCATGCGGGGAGCACAATGATGGCCGCGACGTCAGCGGCAAGGCGGCGGCACGGGGCAAAACAAAAACTTTTGATCAGGGTCGAAACAGCGCATTGTTTTTTGCGCAAAGGTATTGACGTAAAAGCAACGCACCGCACGGTCCTGTCAACCCCCAACCCGCGCGCCCGCCCCGCCGACGTTGCTCTCCTCCCGTCCAAACGCCCCAGGGAAATTATGAAGCTTAAAGGAAAGATTGCGTTCATCACCGGCGCCGCACGCGGCATCGGCCGCGGCATCGCCGAAACGTTTGCCGACGAGGGCGCCGACGTGGTCATCACCGACATCGACACCGGCGCTGCCGCCGCGGAGGTCGCCGCCTACGTGCGCGGCAAAGGCCGCCGCGCGCTTGTACTGAAATGTGACGTCGCCAGCCGCCAGGAGGTTGAAGCCGCGATCGCCCAAGCGTGGAAGGAACTCGGCCCGATCGACATTCTCGTGAACAACGCCGGCATCGAAACGATCATCCCGTTTCTTGAGATCACCGACGAGCAATGGACGCGGCTGACCGATATCAATCAGCGCGGCCCGTGGTTGTGCTCGCAGGTTTTCTGCAAGCGCGCGATCGAGGCGAAGCGCAGCGGTGCAATCATCAATCTTGGCTCAATCCAGGCCGGCAAGGCCCTGCCCGGCCGCACCCATTACGCGCCGACGAAAATCGCGATGGAAGCACTCACGCGGAATATGTCCTCCGAGGTCGCGCCGCTCGGCATTCGCGTGAACTGCATCCATCCGGGTTTGATCGATACGGACATGACCACGTGGGTGATGAAGAGCCCGGAGATTCTGCCGATCGTCATCGCCCAAATTTCCGCGGCTCGGGCCGGGCAGCCACGTGAGGTGGGGACCGTGGCCGCATTCCTCGCCTCCGATGAGGCCGTCTACGTCACTGGCCAGTCGATCTATGTCGATGGCGGCTGGTTCAAAAAATAATTCGCATGAGAGCCGACTGGACACCCGAGGCGGAAAACAAGGTCCGCGAAAAATATCCCCGGATGGTGCCCTGCCCCGCGCCCACCGTTCATTCGAAAGTCGAGGTCCTCGGCCGCACCTGCACGGCGACGGATCTCGCCCACGACATCAGCCCGTCGAATCCGACGTTCAAGGGCCACCAGCGCACGGTGATGTGGCAGCATCTCAGCCACGACGACGTGCAAAAGTTCGGTCTCACAAAACCACCTTACTCCTACGAAGTCGTGGCGTTCACGATGTGCGGACACACCTCAACCCACTGCGATTCGATCAGCCACATCGTCCCCGAACAGGGAGCACGCCCGATCGACAAGACTCCGCTCCAGTGGCACATGGCGCCCGGCATCTGGGTCGATTTCGCGCACAAGGCGCCGAGCTCCTACATCACCAAACCCGAGATCGAAGCACAGCTGCACGAGCACCAACTCACACTGAAGCCCGGCTCCGTTTTCCTCTTCTCAACGGGTTGGTATAAAAAATTCGACACCGCTCCCTTCGACTACATCCGTGACTATCCCGGCCTCGATGGTGAAGCCGCCGAGTGGCTGGCAGACAGCGGTGTCATCTGCGTCGGCAGTGATGCCCCGAGTGTCGACTCGTTCAACGAAGTCGCCGTCCGCATGATCCAGCCCGTGCACATGATGTGCCGCGAGCGCGGCGTGCTGAACATCGAGAACCTGCGCAACATCGATCTGATTCCGAAGCGCTCGTTCTCGTTTATTGGGCTCCCACTCAAAATCAAAAACGGCTGTGGCTCGCCGATTCGAGCCGTGGCGTTGACGGAGGATTGAGATGGACGAGCCAGTCAGAAGTGCAGCAGTCCGCTCGCGGACGATTGTGTGGCACGGGCGTCCCGCCCGTGTTCAGGGCAACTCCACGGGCGGGACACCTGTGCCAGGTCAAACTCATGGCTGACCGCCCCCACCCTTCCCAGATGCGAGCGGTCGTGCTCCGCGCTCCGCGGCAGTTTGCCGTCGAAGAGGTTCCGATTCCCTCCGCGCTCGAATCCGACGAGGTGCTCTGCAAAGTCGACACGACGTTCATCTGCGGCACGGACCCGCATATCATCAACGGCGACTTCCCCGGGTTCTGGCCGCCGTCGTTTCCGTTTATTCCCGGGCACGAATGGTCCGCGACCGTCGTCGAAGCTGCGCCGCGCGCGAACTCCCTCGGTTGGAAACCCGGCACCCGTGTCTGCGCCATCTCGCACTGCGGCTGCGGCTATTGCCGGAATTGCCTGAAGGGCCGCTACAATCTTTGCCTCAATTACGGTCATGAGGACCGTGGTCACCGCCAATACGGACACCGCACGCCCGGCGCCTACGCCGATTACGTGAAGGCATCCGTGAAGAGTCTCATCCGTGTGCCGGACGGCTTTGATCTCGAACTCGCCGCCTGCGTCGACCCCCTGAGCATCGCCCTCTACACGGTGAAGCGCTCGCGCTTCCAGCCGGGCGACGACCTGCTCATCATGGGCACCGGTCCCCAAGGGCTGATGGCGACATTGGTAGCGAAAGCGCTGGGCGCCGGTCGGATCATCGCCGTGGGTTCCGGCGCGCGGCTTGAACTCGCAAAAAAACTTGGCGCCGTCCCCATCGACTACCGCACCGAAAAAGTGGTCGACCGCGTACGCGAACTCACGAACGGCCTCGGCGTTCCGGCGGTGATCGAGTCGGCCGGGACCGGCCAGGCGATCCGCGATTGCTGCCTTTGCGCGGCCAAGGGCGGCGTCGTTTCCGTGATCGGGCTGCCACTCGACGAACCGCAGCTCCCGATGCGCCGCATCGTGCTCGACGAAATCGAGATCGTCGGCGACCGCGCGAATCCCAACACCGCCGAGGAAGCGCTCTCGTTGCTCGTGAACCAGCGCATCGATCTCAGTCCGCTGCTGACGCACCGCTTCCCGCTGAAGGATTTCGCCACCGCGCTCGACACCTATGAACAACGCCGGGACGGCGCGGTGAAAGTCGCCGTCAAACCGTGAACTCCAATTTCCATGCAGGGTCGGCGCGTGCCGCCGAGATGCGATCGCGCGTTACCCCCCGGACCGGCCGGCGTCGGCCCTGCATGCGCTAGCGTTTATGCACCACGCCCACTTCCCCACCTCCGCCACGCCCCGCGAACTCCCGGGTCGTTCACTCTGGATGCTGGTCGAGCCAGCGCTCGGCAACGCGTCGCGCCTCTCGATGTGTGTGATTCGCGTGCAACCCGGCGAGACCGTTCACCCCGCGCACAGTCATCCGGGCGCCGAGGAGCTCATCTACATTCTCCAAGGTGAAGGCGAGGCCTTCGCGCTCAGCTCCGCCCGCGGCCGGCAGTTTCACCCGCTCAATCAAGGCACGGCGATCGTGTTCCTCGAGGACGACGTCCACATGATTCGGAACCAGGGCACCGAGCCGATGGAAGTCGCCTGCTTCTTCTCGCCCGCCTGTACGCCGGAAACGTATCGCGTTTTCGACACGGTCCGTTGGGGCGATGAAAAACTTCCCGCTGATCCCCGGTCATGAACTCGGTTCACGCGCACCAACCTCCTTTGTCACGTATTACGTGACAAACTTGCCGGACGCACCTTTCGCCAAACCCCTTTTTCTTCGCTCCCCGTTTTCATGCTTCGCCCCGGCATCCTTCGCCTCCTCGAGATCAAAGACTCCGACATGCGTCTCGCCATGCTCGAGCAGGCGCGCGACGCGGTCGACAACGGCATCCACGCGGGCGGCGCGTTCTCGGCCACGATCCCGCTCGTCGCGCTCTACTACGGCGGCTTCATCCGCGCCAACGTCGAGCAACCCACCGCGCTTGGGCAGGACATGTTTGTTCTTTCCAAGGGACACGCCGTCGCCGCGCTCGCCTCGATCTACGCCGACCTCGGATACTTCGACCGCGGCATTCTCAAAAATTCCCGCTCCTATTCGAGCATCCTCAACGGCCATCCCGGCCCGGTCCTCCCCGGTGCGCACATCGCCACCGGACCGATGGGCCAGGGCCTCGGCGTCGCGCAAGGTTTCGCCATCGCCGGCCAGGAAAATCCGCACTTCGACGTGTATGCGATGACCGGCGACGGCGAACTCCAGGAGGGCCCGATCTGGGAAACCGTGATGTTCGCCGGTTTCAAGAAGCTCGATAACCTCTGCGCCCTGATCGATCACAACGGCGGCCAGCTCGATATCCACGACCGCCTGCTTTTTCCCTACAGTAACCTCGCCGCCGCGTTCGCCGGCTTCGGTTGGAAAGCGGTCTGGGTCGACGCCACGAAATACGACGCCGTCTACGCCGCGCTCGAAGAGTTCAAGCATGGCGTCCGCGATGGGCGCCCGACCGCGATCATCTGCCATTCCACCAAAGGCCACGGTGCCGGCTCCTCCTTTGTCAACAAACACAAGGTCACGATGGACTCCGGCATCGTCGCGCAGGAAACCGCGTGGCAAACCGAGCGCCGTGCCCGTCGCGTGCAGGACTTCGCGCATTATTTTTCGACGATCTCCGACAGCTCCGTCCGCGATCAACTCCTCGCCGCCGCGCGCGGGATGAATCTCGCAACGAAGCTCGATGCCGCCGGCAAAACCATTTCCGCCGTCGCTTCCGCTTCGGTGACCGCCGTCCGCACCCGCCGCGCTCCGCCGCGCGACAAACGCGTCGCCTTCGAAGCCGCACGTCTCCCCGTCATCACGCAGGGCCAGTCCTACGCGACGGCCGACATCGTCACCGCCGCGATGAAGGAATACGCGCGCTCCGGGAAAATCGCCTCCATCGATTCCGATCTTTCCTCAACCAGCGGTCTTTTCGCCGGTGTCGGTGCCGTCGATCAAAACCGCGCGCTCAATGCCGGCGTCGCCGAGGCCAACATGATGCTGATCGGCGAAGCCTTCGCCGCCCTTGGCAACAACACCTGGGTTTCCACGTTCTGTCCGTTCTTCGACTGGAAAGTGCTCCGCCGCATCGCGGTTGGCCACCAGGAGCGGCTCGAAGCGATCGCCGCAAAAGACGGCTGGCTCAGCGACGGCCACGGTCTCGACCTCACCTTCCTCGCCACGGCGTCGAACTTCGAGACGCAGACCAACGGCGCGACCCACATGGGCAACGACGACGCGAGTCTCTTCTCCGCGATCGCGCAGCTCAAAATCATCGACTGCTCCTGCCCGCGCCAGCTCCTCGCGATCATCCGCTGGATCATGGAGGGCAACCGCGGCCTCGTTTACCTGCGCGTCCTTCGCGCCCCCGCGCCCGCGATTCACGCGGACGACTACACCTTTGAGTTCGGTCGCGCCACCTGGCTCGCGCGCAACGCCGCCGACCGCGCCACGATCGTCAGCGCCGGCCGCGGCGTTCACGAAGCCCTCTCCGCCGCGAAGACGCTTTCCGCCGAGGGCGTTTCCGTCGGGGTCGTCGACATGCCGTCCTTCGACGAAAAGCTCATCCTCGAGCTCCACGACACTGGCCGCCCGGTCCTCTTCGCCGAGCAGAACAACGGTTATCTCTGGGACCTCGCCCGGCAGTCGCTCGTCGCGTCGCGCCCGATCGTCAACACCCGCCAGCTCCGCGCCGTCAATGCCCGCGACGCCCAAGGCCGCTTGCAGTTCATCCATTCCGGCACCTATGCCGAGCTGACCGAGCATCTGAATCTCAGCGCCACCAAACTCGCCGTGTGCGTCCGCCAGATGCTCGGCTGATTTCCAAAATGCACCGAAAAATCCATTCATTCGTTGTAGGCGGGGTTCCCTCACCCCGCGGTTTGGCCATGCGCGCGCCTCAATCCGCGGGGTGAGGACACCCCGCCTACAAAATCTTTCGTCAGCAATTTTTTCCGTCCGCTCCATCACCCCAAAAACGTCAGTCCAGTCCCCAACATGAAACTCCCCTTGTACCTCCTCAGCGTTTTCCTCGGCGTCATCCTGGCCGTGCACCTTGGCATGAACGGTAAAGTCGGTGCCGCGCTGAACAATGTCCGGGTCGGCAACGCTCTCTTCTGGTGCATCGGCGCTGTCACGGCGGTCGTGATCGGCCTGAGCGGCTGGCAGAACGGCGTGCTCGCGCCGCTCAAACAAGTTTCGCCGATCATGCTCACCGCCGGCGCGATGGGCGCGTGTCTGGTGTTCGGCATCTCCTGGCTGTTCCCGCGCATCGGAGCCAACTCGGTCATGATCACGCTCCTCGCCGGCCAGATTCTCGCCGGCATGGTGATGTCGCATTTCGGCTGGCTCGGGTCGCCCGTGCAACCGGTTACCGGCACGCAGCTCGTCGGCGTGACCGTGATGGTCGCCGGCGTCTGCATCGCGACGTTTGTGAAATAACCCCCCTCGCTCGGCATCCTCTCGCTTTTATGAAACCAACCTCCGCTCCTTCCGCTTTTTCTCGCCGCGATTTCTGCCGCACCGTCGGGGTGGGCGCGAGCGCCGCGCTCCTCGGTGGCTGCTCGTTCCCCGGGATGTCGGCCAAGCGCCGCCTCAAAATCGGTCATACTGGCATTACTTGGACGGACGACGAAGTTCTCACCGCGATCAGGGAACTCGGGGCGCTCGGTTACGAGGGCTTCGAGCCCTTCAGCTGGGTCGCCGAACCGTGGGAGGCCAAGGGCAGCCTCGCGCCTCATCTACGGGAGGCGAAGCTTCCGCTGATCAGCGAATACTGCTCGATCGCGCTGCACGATCCGACGAGGCGCAAAGCCGAGATCGACAAACTTGTGGGCTTCGGTCGCACGATCAAAAAGCTGGGCGGAACCGTTGCCGTCGTCGGACCGAGTACCGTCCCGAACAACCGTGCCGGCTTCGACTTTGCCGTCAGCAAGAACGACATCATCACCACGCTGAACGAGGTCTCCAAGCAACTCACCGACATCGGCATCATCCCGGCGCTCCATCCGCACACCGGCACGTCGATCATGACGCGCGACGAGGTATACGCCGTGCTTGAGCGGGCCGACACGAAGGTCGTTAAATTCTGCCCGGACGTTGGCCAGCTCGCGAAAGCGGGCGCCGATCCCGTCCAGATTGTGAAAGACTTCCTGCCGCTCGTCCGTCACGCGCACGTGAAGGACTTCAACGGCGGCGAATCTTTCCTGGGTTACTGCCCGCTGGGGCAGGGTCGCGTCGATATCGCCGGGATCATGGATCTGCTCGAAAAAGCGGACATGAAAGTCGCGATGGTCGAGCTCGATAGCAGTCGCAACATGCCGATCTCCGCTGGCGAGACCGCGAAGATCGCCAAGAGCGCCCTGCAAAAACTCGGTTACTCGTTTCGCGTCTGAGTTAGCCCGCATGCATCACACTTTTCGGGAAGATTTTTTTGCCACAGCGAGCACAGAGCTCGGACACAGAGTTCACAGAGCCAAACATCGTGTCTTACTCTGTGGCCTCCGTGTCCTCTGTGGCTCATGCCTTGGTTGAGTTTTGGCATGAGTTTTTCGGGCTAGTTTTTCCATTCTCCGCGGGCGGCGTACCTTTTCGTTTCCCCCCGCGTTTCGCTTTTCAAATTCAGTTTCCCCCTCCGCCGCCTCCGCGCGATCCCCCACCATGAAACGCGTTTCCCTCCCGGTCTTTTCCGTCGCGTGTGCGCTCGCGGCGTTGTCTGCCAGCGCCGCTGACGCTCCTTCGCCCGTCGCTCCGCCCACCAAGCCGCCGGCGACCGGCTATCGCACGTGGGAGTATTACGGCGGCGACGCCGGTGCCGCGAAATATTCGGCGCTGACCCAGATCAACCGCAGCAACGTCAAACAGCTCAAGATGGTGTGGACCTATCGCAACAGCGTGCTCCGCCCTTTCCCCGCCGGTCGCGGCGGCCGCGGCGGGCCTCCGGTGGGCGGCGCGGCTGAGATCGGTGGCGAGGGTGGACCCGGCGGACCGGGTGTCGTCGGAGGTCGCAGCGGCTCGGCGAACGTGAGTTCCGAACTTCAGGTCAATCCGATCATCGTCAACGGCGTGATGTATGTCCGCGCGCAGAACAACGAGATCGTCGCGCTCGACGCCGCGACCGGAAAAGAAATTTGGGCCCGCCGGCTCACGGGCAATCCCGCGACGCGCGGCTTGATGTACTGGGCGAGCAAGGATGGCAGCGACCGGCGCATCTTTGTCGCCATGTCCGGTGGTGGTGGTGGTGGCGGAGGCGGTGGGCGGCGCGG
>JBDSSU010000319.1:0-9999 GCA_039928635.1 Opitutaceae bacterium
GATGGGCGGGAGTTTCTCCCATGAGTTCATGATCCCGGCGGAAATCGGTGACGACGACGTGATCTACAACGAGGAGAGTGGTTACGCTGCCAACCGCGAGAAAGCCACGAGCGCGCTCGTGCCCGCCGATCTCGCCGACGCGGCGCCAAGCGGTGCGATCGAGGAATTTCCGACCCCCGGGGTGGTCACGATCGCGGCGCTGGAGGCGGCGCCTTACTCGGTGGCGGCGGACCAGCAGTTCAAGACGCTCGTCTATGTGGGAGACGGGAAACCTTTCCTCGTGATCCTGCGCGGCTCAGATGAATTGGAGGAAGCGAAACTCGGGTCGCTCGGCTTTACGGTGGTCCGTCCCGCGACCCCTGAGGAAATCCTCCCGGTCATGGGAGCGAAGCCTGGCAGTCTCGGTGCCGTGAACGGTGCGATCGCCAATGCCGCGGCGCTTGCCGGGGTTTTCGCGGATCACGCCATCCGTCTCATCGGCAATGGCACGACGGGAGCGAACAAAGACGGTTTCCACGTGCGCAACGTCAATGTGACCCGCGATCTCGCGATCACGAAGTTCGGTGATTTTCGTCGCGTTCGTCCCGGTGAGCCGGATCCGAAGTCGGGCAAGCCGCTGAAGGTTCGGCGCGGCATTGAGGTGGGCCACATCTTCAAGCTCGGAACGAAATACTCGGAGAAGTTTGGCGCCGCCTACACCGACGATCAGAAGCAATCGCATCTCATGGTGATGGGGTGCTACGGCATTGGGATCAGCCGCACGATGCAGGCGGTGATCGAGGAAAGCCACGACGCCGACGGCATTGTCTGGCCCTGGAATGTCGCGCCTTATCACGTGCTCGTCTGCGTGCTCGATCCACAACTGCCGGAGGCCATGGATCTCGCCAAAAAACTCGGTTCGGCCGCGGAGGCGGCAGGAGCTGATGTGTTGATCGACGATCGCGCGGAGCGCCCGGGCGTGAAGTTCAAGGACGCCGATCTCATCGGCATCCCGTTGCGTCTCACGATCGGTGGGAAGGGATTGAAAGAAGGGATCGTGGAGCTCAAGTGGCGTTCTCAAAAAGATGTGGTAAAAGTTCCGCTCGCGGAAGCCGAGGTTCGCATTGCGAACGCGGTGGCCGAGGCGAAAGCGAAGCTCTAACGATCGATTGTGCCCCACATCAAAACCAGCCCATCACCGGCACCGCGCACGGAGACGAAACTCCAGCTCGAGGGCGTGTGGCGCGTCGTCGTGCTCAACGATCCGGTGAACCTGATGTCCTACGTGGTGCTGGTGTTCAAAAAGGTTTTTGGCTTCGAAGAAAACAAGGCACGCAAACACATGCTCGAAGTCCACGAACTCGGACGGTCGATTGTGTGGACTGGATTGCGCGAAAAGGCCGAGGCCTATGTTTTCACGTTGCAGCAGTGGCATCTCACGGCGGTCTTGGAACCTGATGAAGCGCATTGAGGTGAAGCTCAGTCTCCCGGTGGTCGCGCCGTTGCTCGATGTGGTGAAAGAGCTGGCGGACGGTTTGCGAAAAAATCTCGCGGCACCGAATCAAGTGGTGGATATCGACGCCGATTTTCGCGACGCGTGGGTTGGCGAGCTCTTGAGTTCGCAGAACGACGATCTCCATACGCTGCTGGCACTGTTCGATGAGGATTTTTTCTCGGAAGGCGTCGTGGCCTTCGATGAGAAGAACGCGGAAGCGATCGTCCGCGCGTGTGCGGCGATCCGGCTGCGGTTGCGCGAACGTTTTCTGAAACCTTTGGGCGACGAGACGCTCGAAAGCGGCGACATCGATTTGGAAAAACTCGACGAACCCCTGCGGAAGGCTTTCATGTGTTACCTGTTTCTGGCCACGGTGCAGGAACTGATCATTCAGCATCTCGACGAGAGTATTCTGGGATCGTAGCGGGACGAGAGCCGCTGGCAGGTGAAGGCGGGGAATCCGGATTGGCGTTTGACGAAGGCGGGGTGCGATCTACCGTTTCGCGCGACACCCTGCAGTGTTCGAGGTGCTTTCAATAACTGCTCTTTGCCTTAGAATTATTACGGGAGCTGAAACCGTCGCGGAAGATGCTAGGCCGTAAATCGGAAAGCAGACGCTGCGGAGGAGGCGCCCACCTTAACCTAAAATGGTCCTGAGTCTTTGGACATACGGCACAGGCGGGGTGTCACTCTAATTTCCATGAATCCAACTTACTACCATCTGCTGCACTTGTTCTCCCTGTTCGTGCTGTCCGCGCACACCTTTATGGCGTTTGCGAATCCGGATCCGGCGAACCGCAAGAAGACACTGATGATCACCGGTATCGCGGGATTGCTCGTGCTGGTGAGCGGATTTGGGCTCCTGGCTAAACTTTATCCCGGCACTTTTCCCGGTTGGGTGATGGTGAAGCTGGTGTGCTGGCTTGGATTTATGGCGGTCGGCGGCGTGGTTTATCGTCGTCCGCATCTGCGGAGCACCCTGGCGTTCGTGACACTCTGTCTGATTCTGGTCGCGCTGGTGATGGTTTATTTGCGACCGATTTGATCCGCGCGGAGCAATTATGAAGGACACGCTCTGCGGCGTCTGGGTGGACGACGATGGACGTGTTCATGTGTCGACGCTCGCGGATGGTGCCGGGCGCTCCGAGAAGTTGGCTAGTCTGCGGCCGTTTGCCTGGTTGAGTGCGCGGCCCGCCGTGCTGCCCGCGAAGGTGGCGGTCGAGGAATTGCGAGGCGATGGGACGTTTCGCTTTCTCGCTCACGCGGAAACGCTCGATGACTATAGCGCGTTTATAAAAGCGGCGAAAACGGAGGCCGATCTCGATGTGATCCGTCCACTGGAGAATCAGTTTCTCCTGCAACAACGCCTGCGGCTTTTCGAATCGGTCGCGTTTTCGGAAGTACGACGGTGTCAAATAGCGATCCGGACGGCCGCAAGCGACGGCAACGCGAGTGATGCCACGCGCGGGGAGGACCGGGTGCTCGGCATCGGCTTGTGCCAGGGTGGCGGAAACCGCGTGTTGCTGCCCGACGACGCTTCACCCACGGGGGAAAAAGCGCTCCTGGAAAAATTCAGTGCGACGCTGCGCGAACTCGATCCGGATGTGGTCGAAGGTCACAACGTTTTCAAAGCCGACCTGGATTACCTGCGGTTGCGTTGCCGCCTGCACAAAGTCCCGTGCCTCTGGGGCCGGTTTGGACAGAAGGCGACGTTTCGAAGCAGCCGGCTGAAAGTGGCGGAGCGCTGGATTGATTTCCCCCGCTGCGACCTGCCGGGGCGCGCGGTGGTCGACACTTACCTGCTGGTTCAGCTCCACGATATTACGGCGCGGGAGTTGACGGCGTACGGGCTCAAGGAAGTCGCCATCACCTACGGCATCACCGCGGACGACGGAGCCAGCAAACGGGAATCGCTTTCCGCGGCCGGATCTCCCGCTTCCATTCCGACCGAGTCCGCGCGATTGCGGACTCTACTGGAGGACGACCTGCGCGAAACCCAAGGGCTCGCGGACTTGTTGCTCCCAACTTATTTCGAGCAAACGCGGACGTTTCCAATTCTGCTGCAGGAGGCGACGCTCCGCGGCACGACCGCGAAAATCGATCTGCTTTTCCTGGAGGAATATTATCACGCCCGCCAGTCGTGTCCTGTTCCGCCCGAAGTGCAGCCCTTCGAAGGCGGCTACACGAAAAGTTTTCAAGAGGGAGTCTTTCATCACGTGCTTCATTTCGACGTGGCGTCGCTTTATCCGAGCTTGCTGCTGCAGATCGGGCGCGCCCCGAAGAATGACACCTTGGGAATTTTCATCCCGCTGTTGAAACGGCTGCGGGAATACCGGCTGAAATTCAAAATCCTCGCGCGCTCCGCGCCGACCGCGGAGGAACGGGCGGAAGCGCAGGCGCGGCAGACGAGTTTCAAGATCCTGATCAACTCGTTCTACGGTTACCTAGGTTTTTCCGGCGCGCGTTTCGGCGACGGCGAACTCGCGGCGGAAGTGACGCGTCGCGGCCGGGAACTGCTCCAGGCGCTCATCGACGAGTTCGCGAAACACGGCTGCACCATTCTCGAGGCCGATACCGATGGAATTTATCTGTCGTCGGACAGCTACTTCGACCGGCCGGATGCCCTGCTCGCTCTGGTAGCGCCGATCCTGCCGGCCGGCATCGAACTCGAGTTCGATGGCAGCTACCGGACGATGTGGTGTTACAAGGCGAAGAACTATGCGCTCTACGACGGCGAGAAGATCACGTTGCGAGGCAGCGCGCTCCGCTCGCGCGGGATCGAGCCCTATCTGAAAAGACTGAGTGACCGGCTGATTCATTTTCTGCTCGGCGCGGCGCCGGACTCCCCGCTGGCACTCGTTGATGAGTATCGGCGCCGGATTTCCACCGGTGCGATTGCGATCGAGGAACTCGCGAAGAGCGAGACGCTTAGCCAAAACCCCGATGCCTACGAACGCTGGATCGCCGAAGGCGGAAAACCGCGGCGCGCCTCGTCGGAGGCGGCGTTGCAGCTCACGCCGAGACCGCGAATGGGAGATCGGGTGAGTTATTACATCACCGCGAAGGCGAAGGGGAAGACCAGCGACTGGCAGCGGGCACGCGCGCTTGCGCATTACGACGTCGCCACCGCGGCCTACGATCCTGTCTATTACATCGCCAAGCTTGATGATTGGCTGGTCCGCTATGGCCAGTTCCTTGGTCGCAACCCCGCGGCCGTCACACAGGGGGAACTGTCGATCTAAACCCCTTCCTGGAAAAGTGATCATTTCGCCCGCCGTTCGCCGCGTCCTTCTCATCCTCGGTTTGTTGCTGTTCCCGACTGCCGTTTACTGGAACACGATTTCCCATCGTTTCGGATTTCGGGACGACTACTCCATTTTGCGGGAAACGCATGAGGAGCCGGGGAAGGTCTTCCGGGTTTGTTCCGCCATGGCCCGGCCGATCTATGGCTACCTCCTGGAGAAAACGTATGGACAGCTCGATGGGCTGGACGACTTCTCCAGGATGCGGCTGCTCTCGGCACTGCTCTTCGGAATCGTGGCACTGCTCATGTTCGCGGTGTTGCGAGCCCAAGGTTGGGATGCCGCCGTGGCCGCGATGGTCGCGTTGGTCGTCACCCTGTTGCCGGGAGCGCAAGTTCTCGTGAGCTGGGGGATTGCCTGGCCCCCCATACTCGCGCTCGGTTTTGCCATTGCGGCTTACGGGTGCGCGGAAACTTCGCTTAGGGGCGGCCGGGAAGGAATTCGCTTCGCTTGGTGGCTCGTAAGCCTGGCGCTGATCGTCGGAAGTGCGCTGACGTATCAGGCGGTGTGCCTGTTTTATTTGGTGCCGTTAGCGGCCAGCCTTTTCGGTCAGGCAGATTCATGGGGACGCAAGACGGTGGGATGGCTTTTCCGGCGTGGGGTGACGTTGGGATTGGGGCTCGCGATGGCGGCGACGATCATGCTTCAGGCGTACGCCTCAGGTGGAATCAGGATGTCTCCGCGGGTGGCGCTGACCCCGAATCTCACCCAGACCATGGAGTGGTTCGTCCGTTTTCCCCTGCCGAATGCACTGGCGCTTTTCGCCTTGGATGGCGTCGGTACGAGCCCGGCGCCGTATTACGCAGGAGTGGCGGTGCTGACGACGCTGCTCATCGCGGGCGTGATTGCGATCTGGCGCAGGCTTGGGTGGCGCCACGGGATGTTTGCTGCCCTGGCGACGCTCGCGCTTCCACTCGCCGCGCATGGAGCGAACTTGGTTTCGACCGAACGGCTCGCCACCTACCGAACGCTGCTCCCCCTGAGCGGGATGATTCTCGTGCTTGCGACGGCCAGTCTGTTCAGGATCGCCGGCCGTGGCCTGACTCTCGGTGTGCTGGGCGCGTTGATGGTAGTGGCGGTCTGGTCGGCGCATCGCGTGCCGTTCGATCTTATCGCCCTGCCACAATCCTACGAGTTGAGTTTGATCGAGGAAGGCGCGCGACAGGTGGATCCCAGCCGGCACACGAAGGTTTTCGTGATTATCCCGACGCTGGCCGACGCACCGGCACGCGTGCGCATCGGTGATGAATTCGGCTCCCTCGCGACGAATTCCGATTGGGTGCCGAAGGAGATGTTTGGCGTCGCAATGAAAGGGATCTTTGGGGAAAGGCGGGTGAGCTACGCGTTCGAGTCAGGTCCGAATCTGCCAAAGGGTGTGCGATACGATGTCGTGATCGACATGAGGCGCCTTCGGGAATTCCGGACGCGCTGACACCGGCTTCGCCTCCGTTTTCGGAGGAGCGTGCGGCTGATCGCAGAGAAAATCTAGGCGTCGGCTGATTCCTTCAGGAGCGCTTCAGTTTCGGTGTCGAGGGGCTGCCCCTGCAAGGCTTCGAGCAGCTCTGGAATTTTCGGAGCGTAATCCGGCAGGTTTTCACGAGGTAGCTCTTTTTGCGCACGCAGCGAAAAGCGGAGCGAGTTCAGGAAAGAGTTTCGCGCCATGTCCGGGTTGTTCATCGCGAGATAGACGCGTCCGGCCTCGGCGTTGAGCGCTGCGTAGAGGAGAACCTTGTCGCGACCGTCCTCCGGGCTCTCGTCTCGCGTTAGCATCAGGAAATGCTGTGGCGGCGTGAACTGAAACAGCTGGGAGGCCTCGAGATTAAAGAGCCGTTCGCATCCCTCGACGACCAACTGCAGCGCCTCCTGTTGCCGGCCGTTTTGGTGTTTGAAGATGACGCGAGCGAGCAGACGGCCCACCTCGTCAATCATGCGAAGAAGGTAGTCCCGTCGCGAAGTGATCATGAGGATACCATCAGCCGTGAAGCACCGGAAACGCCGGGAGCGAACGGCGACCGCCAGCGGAAACCTGAATGGTCCGTTCCGCTTGGCACCGAGATAGAGGGCGAAAAAAAATCGGGCGGGATATCTCCCGCCCGATTAAGTTTAAGCGCTGGTCAGCTCCAGCGCAGATCCGTGCGCGAGAACGGGAAATCGCGAACGCGTTTACCGGTCGCAGCGAAGATCGCATTGGCCAGTGCGGGTGCGACCGGCGGGATGGCGGGTTCGCCAAGGCCCGTGGGCGTGTTGTTGGTCTTGAGGAAGTGAACCTCAATCTTGGTCGGCGCGTCCGGCATCCGGATCATCGGGTAGTTATCGAAGTTACCCTGAACCATCCGTCCCCGCTCCAGATTGAGCTCCTGGAACATCGCGGTCCCGATCCCATCAACGATCGATCCCTCGACCTGGTTTTCAGCGCCACTGAGGTTCACGATTTGTGAGCCGACGTCGCAGGCGCAGACAAAGCGGTCCACCTTGACCTGACCTTCTTTTGAGACCGTGACTTCAGCTACTTGAGCGATGTAGCCCGCATGGCTGAAGTGGAAGGCGATGCCCTGGCCCTTGCCGCGGGGAAATTTCTTCGGGTTCCAGTCCGCTTTCTCCGCGACGAGTTTGACGACGCCTGACATGCGTTCGGCATTGTAATTGCCGCCCAATTTCTGGGAGAGCAGTTCGAGGCGGAGTTCCAAGGGATCGCGACCGCCGGCGTGGGCGAGTTCGTCGATGAAGCTCTGCATCACGAACGAAAACACGTTGTTATTCGGCGCGCGCCACGGACCAGTCGGGATGTTGCACTCGATCATCGATTGCTCACCGAGGTAGTTGGTGAGGAACTTGGCCGGGAACTGCTCCACGTCCAAGCCGCTAACCGCTTGGAGTGAGGGAGCGCCACCGCCGCGTCCGGTGCCCATGCGGCCGAAGGTGACGAAATGGTTCTGCCACGCGACGATTTTTCCCGCGGCGTCCACGCCACCTTTAAGGTAATGGAAACCACCTGGCCGATATTGGTCGTGGCGCATATCGTCTTCGCGGCTCCAGGTGAGTTTCACCGGGGCGCCGTTGAGTTTATGAGCAATCGCGGCGACCTCGACGACGTAGTCGGTGCTGAGGCGCCGGCCGAAGCCGCCACCACTTCGGGTGAGGTGGACCAAAACTTTCTCCTTGGGAACGCTGAACTGGTTCATGACGGCAGTCTGGCCGGCCGCGGGGTTTTGCGAAGGAGCCCAGATTTCGAACGCTCCATCCTTGAACGCAGCGGTGCAATTCTGTGGCTCAATGCTCGTGTGCGAGATGAAGGGATAACTGTAGGAAGCCTCGATGGTTTTCGCTGCGCTGGCGAAGCCCGCGGCAACATCTCCGTCCTTGTGAATTGTTGCCCCGGCCGGCTTCTTGGAAAGTTCGGTCGCCTTGGCGGTGAACGCATCCCAAGAGTCGTTCGCGAACTTGCCCTCGTCCCAAACCACTTTGAGCTGCTTGCGCGCGCTAAACGCGGCCCAAGTCGAGTCCGCCACGATGGCGACGCCTGGCATGAGCCCGCTCAGTGGTGCGGGAGCACCTTCAATCACAAAGGCGTCCTTCACGCCCGGTAGCGCCTTGATGGTGTCGAGGTTCGCGCTGACGACTTTGCCGCCGAACACGGGGCATTTTTCGTAAATCGCGTAGACCATCCCCGGCAGCTTGATATCGATACCGAAGAGCCCCTTGCCACTGACAATCTTGGGGTTGTCGACCCCGGAGATCCGGGTGCCGAGCAATTTGTAATCCTTTGGGTCTTTCAGCTTCACCGCCGCCGCATCGGGAACGGGTAGCGTCGCGGCCTTGGCAACGAGTTCTCCATATTTCAGCGTGCGCTTGGAGGCGGCGTGATGGACAGCAGTGCCCATCGCATTGCATTCACTCGCGGGCACCCCCCAAGTCTGGGCGGCTGCTTCCACCAGCATGGTGCGGGCGGTTGCGCCGAGTTTGTTAAAGGCTTCGTAGTTATTCGGAGTGGAACGACTTCCTCCTGCACTTTGACCGCCATAGGCGGCATCGAGATCGCCTTGGACGATGACGACGTCCTTCCAGTTCACTTCCAGTTGCTCCGCGATAATCATCGGAAGGGAGGTCTTTATCCCTTGGCCTATCTCCGGCTGCTTGGAAACGAGCGTAACGACATTATCGGTCCCGATGCGGATGAAAGCATTGGGTTTGAATTCTCCGCCGGCCGTGGGCTTGGCAACGTCAGCCGCAAAAGCGGAGCCGACCGGCCGCAGATACACGCCGAGCACCAAACCACCACCTGCGACGCCGCTGAATTTCAGGAAATCCCGGCGGGCGATGGGAGTAGAAAGAGTAGGGGCGCTCATTTGACGGCCTCCTTGTTGGTGGCGAGAGGTGAAGCGGAAGCGCTTGCACCCGTGCCGCCTTTGGCGATCTCCGCCGCACGCTTGATTCCGGCGCGGATGCGAAGATAGGTCGCGCAACGGCAAAGATTGTTGGCCATCGCGCCATCGATGTCTTCATCGCTGGGCTCCGGATTGTCTTTGAGCAGGGCCGCCGCCGTCATGATCTGACCGGCCTGGCAATACCCGCACTGAGGAACGTCCAGTTCGCACCAGGCTTGCTGCAGGGGGTGCGAGTGCGCCGCGTCGAGGCCTTCGATCGTGGTAATCTGCTTACGACCCACCGTGGAGATGGCGGTCATGCACGCACGCATCGACACTCCGTTAATGTGGACGGAACAAGCACCACATTGGCCCACGCCACAACCGAACTTGGTGCCGACGAGATCGAGATGATCACGGAGTACCCAAAGCAGAGGGGTGTCCGGCGCCACATCCACAGAGCGGGATTGGCCATTAACATTCAGGGTGTATTTGCTCATGAAAGAAACGAGGGGATTGCCAGCGTGACGAACCGGGGGTGAGGACGTTGCGGACCGTACAAAGAAACTGTCGGTGGTCAACGCCGCAGGACGTGGAAAACGAAAAGAGCGTGGCTCCTCCACGAGCCTTAAATGCCCTCGTGAATCGGTCGAAGAATCCAGCTTTCCTCAGGTCCCTGCAGGCAATCATCCCGCGAAGCCTCCCTCTCCAAAGCCCGAAGGTGCGCTTTCGCCCGGCACCTCGGGACGCTCGGCGATGTTTTTCATTCACGGGGTCCGACGGCCGAAGATTGCTTCCGCTTCGTCGCAGGGAGGTTTGCGGCGACGAGCTGGTCCGGGGAGCACACGCGTCCCGCGTG
>JBDSSU010000320.1:0-8010 GCA_039928635.1 Opitutaceae bacterium
CCGAACTTGGGGCCGATGTGGAGATAGGCTTTCTTCTCCGTTGTTTTCGTTCCCGGAAGTGGCGAAGCGGTATCGCCTCCGTGGAAATAACCCTCGGCGTGAAGATTGTCGTCGGCGAGACGGTCGATGCGATGGAAGACGGCGTTCTCCTTCTTGTCGCCGGTTTTCACGCCGGCGCTCTTGAGGTGTTCGAAGACGACGTCCTCGAACTTGCCCATTTCAGCGTCGCTCTTGCGCGCGGCGGCGAGCGCAGCGGGCGAGACGGGCTCGAAGTTCTGGAGCGTTTCGACGGTGAACGGGCCGGCGATGCGCAGGCGCTTGGCGTCTATTTCAGGCTGGTCGTAAAGCGTTTCCTCCGCGGCGGGTTCGTTGCGAGCGATGGAGCCGAGCGTCGTGTGCGGGACTTTCCTGTAGATGAAGCCTTGGCGGAGATCGCAGGTTTCCTGGTCGTAGAGTTTGTAGTAGGGAAACCTCGCCGTCATCAGCCGTTGCTTGGCGAGGTTGAGAGCGATGCGAGACGTATCGACCGTGATCCAGCGCCGGCCCCATTGCTCGGCAACGTAGGCGGTGGTGCCGCTGCCGCACGTGGGATCGAGCACGAGATCGCCCGGGTCCGTGCACATAAGGATGCACCGTTGGATAAACTTCTCCGCAGTTTCTACGACGTAAGCTTTACCGATCGCGGCAGGTTTGTCCGTCCAGCAATTCTCGTATTGGGAGAGAGGAAAATCGTTCTGGTATTGTTTGAAGTATGGATCTTTCCCGAGAACGAAGATGCGTTCTGCTGCTTTGAGGCGTTCGATACCTTCGCGATTGGTGGACCAGCTTTTGCCG
This sequence comes from Opitutaceae bacterium, assembly GCA_039928635.1. Taxonomy (GTDB): domain Bacteria; phylum Verrucomicrobiota; class Verrucomicrobiia; order Opitutales; family Opitutaceae; genus DATAKE01. The sequence goes on from JBDSSU010000320.1 coordinate 835, forward strand.
CCAGGCGGGGGATATGACTTTCCGTTGATCTCAAAGTTGAAGATGCAACTAGGAGTATACCCAGACGAAGTGAGATTTCGCCGCCGAAAAATTCCATCGTAGGATTTCAACGCCCGAAATTCCTCGTCGTTTATTCTTCGATAGCCGAGTTCTGCCTTCGGGTCGTCGAAATAGCGGTATTCTTTGTCGTCTGAAATATCTCTTTCGCGATAGAGCGGGCGGAATTTCACCTGCCCTTTGTCCTTCGCATACCAGACCAAGTGATCGTAGACGCGCGCCACGCCACTTTGTCCAAGTGGGTCCGTGCATTTGAATGCGATCTGAGCGAAGAAATTCTCACTCCCGAACACCTCATCCATAAGACACCGGACGAGGTGAACGTTTTCATCGGAGATTTGGACGAAGCAGGAGCCGGAGGCGTGCAACAAATCCTTGGCGACGAGAAGGCGGTCGCGGAGGTAGCTCAGGTAGGAGTGGATGCCGAGCTCCCACGTGTCGCGGAAGGCTTTGATCTGTTCGGGCTCGCCGGAGAGGGAGTCGTCCTGGCCGTCGGTGACGGTGCGGTTGTTGAGGCGAATCTGCCAGTTGGAGCCGTACTTGATGCCGTAGGGCGGATCGAGGTAGATGCACTGCACGGCGCCGGCCATGCCCTCGCGTTCGAGGAGCGAGGCCATGACGAGGAGGGAGTCGCCTTGGATGAGGCGGTTGGTCCACTCACGGTGCTTGTAGTAATACTCGCCGGGCTTGGTGAGTTCGTCGGTCTTGCCGAAGGCCTGACTGAAGAAATCGCCGGAGCCGAAGAGGTCGGCTTGATCGGCGTCGGTCTGCACCACGCGCATCAAACTTGGCAGGAGCATCTCGGGCTGGATGTGCTCGTGGCGGTAGAGCGAACGGATGTCGACGGGGAGTTGGTCGGCGAGATCGTCGGCGCCGTATTTGTTGAGCCAGAAAAGCTCGGGGTCCTGCCCGCGATGAACGACGGGATTTTTGGAGAACGAGGCCGTCGTCGGACCTTGCGCGACCTTCGACGAAGCCGCCTCGGCACCGGCCTCTTCGTGCGAGGGGATGGCGGCACGCGTGGCGTGTTTGTGCTTAAAGGCTTTGATGGGCTTCTGGCTGCTCATGGAGAGGGAGGTCGATGCGGGAACGGGGACAAGCCTGGAAAAATCATAGCAAAATCAAGCCAACGCATGAATCACAGAGGACACGGAGCTCAGACACAGAGGCCACGAGCAAATCAGACCGCCTGACTCTGTGTACTCTGTGTCCGAGTTCTGTGCGCTCTGGGGCAAAAAATTCTTCACGGAAAGGGTGAAATATCCGGACTAGCGGCGGAGTAACTCGTCGCGCAACTCGGTCCACGGGCGGCCGGCATCGGGCCGCTTTTGCAGGTCGTCGAGCCGCCGGTCCAGCTCTGCCCGGTGCGCATCCGAGAGAGGCGGATGAATCGTTTCAGCGGAGCGACCGGATTGGGGAGTGCGGGATTTGTTTTTCACGAAGCGGGGGTGGCGGGCGGCAGCGACCAATCCTCGACGGTCAATCCGGGGATGACAGAGAAGTGTCCGACATTGAGCGTAGCGACAATCAAGCCATGCGTTTTGGCAGTCGCGGCGATGAGGAGATCCAATGCTTCCACAGTAATCCCGGCCCGCTCACATTCGAAGCGCAGGTCGGCATAGGTGGCCGCGACGTCTTGATTAACGGGAAGGACAAAAAAGCGTCCCTGCAGAATGGAGCCGTATGTGGCACGCATCTGGGGTGAACCAAATTTCCTCAGACCATACAGGACTTCCGCCTCGCAGATAGCCGAGATGGCCGCCGAGCCGGAATCGAGGAAGGGCCAGCGCACCGCCACCCCAGGATGCATCGCACGCCGGACCGGCTGGCTGTAAACCGACGTGTCGAGCAGATGGGAAAACGAAGGCATGCGGGTCAGTCGGCGAACGGGTTGCGGTACGCCGAAGCGTCGAGGCGGCGTTCGGGCAATTCGAAGTCTTCGGTGATCGGCCCTTCCGTGGCTTCCCATTCACGGCGGAGGCTCATCACGCTGGCGCGGACGCACGGCTTCGCGTTGGCGGGCGCGTCGAGCCATTTGAGGAGGATGTTGCGGAAGTCGGCGACCTGAGTCTGGCCGGCTAATTCAAGGAAGTCCCAGCGTCCATAACTTCGCGTCGGAGGAAGATGGTTCACGGCGGGAAGCCAGCGTTCGGTGACGGTCCAGATTTTTTCCGGCTTGTCGCGGCGAGCCCCGGTGACCTCAACGATCAGTCGGAGCGGAAGCCCCGCGTCGTCGTTCACGCGGACAATGAAATCCGGAAGGTAGTCGCGGGACTCTCCTTGTTTGTCGGTGTAGGGGATGCGGAAATTAAGAAAGTGATTCTTCACCCACGAAACGATGCGGCCCTCGGCGGCGAAATCGTCGAGGACTTTGGCCGCCTGCCCTTCCCACCCGCTGTCGAGGACGACCACGTTTACGTGGCTGTGGCGGGTCGGGTAGGTTTCCTTGCTGGTGTTCCCGTGCACGAAGCGCGTGCTGCCCGTGGGATTGTAATAGTTGAAGATGGGGCGGATGGATTCTTGGCCGGCCGGACCGGTGGCGATCGCGCGGGCAACGTGGGCCACGAGTTTTTTCGGTTCGGCGTAGTAGAGGAGTTTTTTCCACTCCGGCCCCTTGCCGAGGACGCGCACTTTCGTCGCATACCACTCCGACACGATGGCGAGGAGTTCGGAGAATCGAAAAAACGCGGGTGCGGCGGGATCGTCGGAAAAGTGATCGCGAATCAAATCCTTGGTGATGCGGAAAAGAATCGGGGCTTCGCGCAGCGAGAGCAGATCGTCCAAGGAGAGCACGACTTCGCCGGAGGCGACCGCCGTGGCGAGGGCGGTCTGGGTGGGGATGGCGTTCGCCTCGATCTGATAATCGTCGATGCGGGTGAGATCGGCGGTGAGCGGACCCTCGGGATATTCGAGGCGGTAGCCTTCGATATTGGGGAAGATGATGCCGTCGCGGACTTCGCGTTCCTCCAGAGCGCGGACGCGAACGGTTTCGACCGGATCGGGAGGCGTGGCCTTGCCGGGCTTGAAGAGCTTGAACGGCACACCGATGACGTGCGCGTATTCCGGCGGGAATTTGTAGAGGATGTTCGGCGAACGGTGTTCGCGGACCGCGTCGCGCTTGCGGCGCTTTTCAACTTCCTTGGTGAGCGGTTCACCGGTGGTGAAGTCGTAGGGAGCGAGCGCGTAGCTCTTGCGCCGGAGAGCGCGGCCGGCGACCTGCTCGCAGAGGAGTTGGGAATTGAAAGCGCGGATGCCGACGATGTGAGTGACGGTATTCGCGTCCCAGCCCTCGGTCAGCATGGAGACGGAAACGACGCAACGGACATACGCGCCGAGGGTGCCGCGTTTGCCCACGGTGTTGACGACCTCGCGCAAAATCTCGGCGTCGGTGATTTCGCTGGCGGCACCCGAGCCGTGGAGACGTGCGTAGTCGCGCTTGAACTGGGCAAATTCGGGGGCGAAGACGCGGCGGAACGATTCGTCGATCTGCCCGGAGTTTTCGAGCGCATCGGAATCGATCAGCAGCGTCGCTGGCCGGGCAAGGGGGCGCCGGGTCTGTTTGTCGTAGTTCGAAAAAAGCTCGTAGCGGCCATCGACCACGGCGGGGGGGATGGAGGCTGCTTCATCGGACGGCTGCTCGTAGCCGGCGATGAACTTGAAGACCTCCTTGGAAACGGAGGTGTTGTTGCAGACCACGATGAAGACGGGAGGCGTGGATTCGAAGGCGAGCTGGCCACCGCGGCGAAAGTCCTCGTCGTAATGTTGATAGAACTGATCGAGCGCGGCTTGGAGCGTGGGTGGAATCTTCGGTGGCGCTTCGCGAAGGGCGCCGCCCTTTTCGACAGCGCGAGCGCGTTGGGTGCGCTGGCCTGAGCGGGGAAGCTCTTCCTTGATGTGCGCGTAGAGATTGCGCAGGACGGGCTCGCCAATCTTGTCGGTATCGTCGCGCGTCGGGAGATAGGGAATCTTCACCAGTCCAGACTCGATCGCCTCGGTCAGACCAAAGTCCGATACGGTCCAAGGAAAAAGGCTGTAAGGCTTGTAGCCGGAACCGGTGAGAAAATAAGGCGTGGCGCTCAGATCGTAGACCGCGCGAACTTTGAAACGCCGGGCAATCTCGCGAAGTCCCGAGAACCAGACCGCAGCGCGCTTGTTTTCCTCTTCGGCATCCTCGCCGTCGGCCTTGATTTTTTCTTCGTCAACTTTGGGCAGATAGCAGTGATGGGCTTCGTCGTTCAGCACGAGCAGGCGAGTGCCAGCTTTGAAGTTGGGCAGGACGCGCTTGAGGACTTGGGAATAGTCTTCGGTGCCGCCCGTGTTTTTGGTGCCGTCAGCCTGGAGCTTCCCATCGAACGGGGAGCGCTTGTTTCCCTGCAACGTGCGCGGCTGAAAACCCTGGAAGTTAGTAATGGCGAGATGGGCGTTGAGGCCGCGAAAACTCGCGCGCTGCGAGTGCGGGACGAGAGAGCGTTCCGAATAGTAATCGCGAATCGCGCCAACATCGTCATCGGACTCGGCGCGGAGCACTCCGAGGCGATCCCGGATGGTTATCCCGGGCGCGATTAAGAGGAAATTGTCGGCGAAGCGGGGATCGCTGCGGTATTCCTGACGGTTGCAGAAATGATAGACGATCAGCGCGCCCATCACGACGGTCTTGCCGGTGCCGGTCGCCATCTTGAACGCGAAGCGAGGGAGGTTGTTGGCCGCATCGCGGTCGATGGCCTGCTTGCGGGAAAGTTCGCTCAGGGCGTGTTGTCCGGGGTTCGATTTTTCCGCGACCTCGTTGAGCCAAATGGCGGTTTCGACCGCTTCGCGTTGCGCGAAGAAGAGACGATTTTCGCGAGCCGGGTTGAGAAACCAATAGTGGAGCAGCTCCTTGGTGACGCGGGTGGTGTTGGGATAATCGCCGTCACGCCAGACCTTCACCTCACGGCGAAGGAGGTTGATGAGATGAGCCCCGTAGGCAGATTGGGCCTCCTCCACCGCCGAAGGCAGATCGAGTTGAGGGCCAGCCTTCACGGGAATCGTCGGAATCTCCGGCGAAAACAAGCGTCGGCCCGGCACGATGAGTTCGTAGTCGAGTTCGCCCTTGAGGTTGGACGCGTAGTGGACGCGAGGTTCCTCGTAAGGGTTGTTTAAGATCGGATTAGCCGAAGACATTGCTCTTTCGTGATAGCGGGTGAGGCAGGGGTGTGCTACGAGCCGGATTCTGGTTCAGCAACGTTCGTTTTTAAATTCTACCATCCGATCCGAGGGCGACAACGGGGATCACAGAAGGTGCAAAATCGAACGGTCTGTTTAAAAGTTTTGCCCGGCGCTGGAGAGAATTTCTCACGACCGATTCGGTCCATCGCAATAACCATGATCTTTGGGCGCTGTATCTCCCGTGTAGTCGAACAGTGCCGTCCGTTGACATCTTATTTCCGCGCGATCTTATTCCCGCGCGTGTCCCGCCTTCGCCATTTCGTCGCCCTGCTGCTGCTGGCACTCTGGCTGCCGGCGACGTTGCATTGCGGGGTCGAGGCTTTGGGCTGGGATTTCGGTTCAGGCTGCTGTGCTGATGGGGAATCGCCGGCCGCCGCCACGAAGACGAATGCGGGCTGCGAATCCGATGGTTGCGGCACCATCGAGAGCGGGTTCAGGGCGCCTTCCAGTTTCGCCGCCGCTCCGGCCCCATGGCTGAGTTTTGCAATTTGCTTTTGGACCGTGCCTCCATCGGCGGGTCTTGCCCCGTTGAGTCCACCCGCCACCGGGGTGGTCGAGGCTCTCGCGGCTCCCCCTGAAATCAGCCGGTGCCGGGTTTTCGTGATGCGCGCGGCGCTTTTGCCCGGCGCGCCTTGCCCCGCCTGAGTCGATCGGGTCCCTGCGCGGACTGACTGATCGCGTTTTCGTTTCGCTGCGTGCGCGTGCCCGCACGCGCCCACGGCTGTTTTCGTTCCCGTCCTCTTTCCCACTCCCACCATGCCTGTCTTTCTTTTTTTTCGCTCTCCGGCCCGTTTGCTTCGGCTGATGCTGCTCCTCGCTGCCGCGATGATCCGCGCCGAGGAAACGCACGCACCCGCCTCGGGCGATTCAATGTCGCTCAACGAAGCCCTGGCTCGCGCGCTGCTCAAGAACCCCTCGCTGCAAGTTCAGGCGTTCGAGGCGCGGGTCGCTGAAGCGCGCCTCCTGCAGGCCGGCGTTCGCCCCAATCCGGAACTCTCCATCGCAGCCGAAAATTTTCTCGGCACGGGTGGGTTCTCCGGCGTCAAGAACTTGGAAACCACGCTCCAGCTCAGCCAGCTGATCGACCTCAGCGGCACCCGGGCCAGACGCATCGACGAAGCCGCCAGCGAACGCACGCTGGCTGATGCCGACTACGAGATGAAACGCCTCGACGTGCTCGCCGAGGTCGCGAAGCGCTTCACCGAAGCCGTCGCCGACGCTGAACGCCTGTCCGCCGCCCGCGACGCCCGCGAACTCGGCGAACAAACGGTCGCCGCCGTGCGCAAACGCGTGGACGCCGCCGTCGTCTCGCCGATGGAGCTTCCCAAGGCGCGCCTCGCCCTCGCGCGTCTGCAGATCGACGAGGAACATGCGGAGCACGAACTCGCCGCGCACCGCCAGTTGCTCGCCGCGATCCTCGGAGAAGCCGAGCCGTCATTCGGGTCCCTCCGCGCCGATTTGTTGACGCTTCCCAACGTGCCTGAATTCGTGGAACTCGCCTCCCGCCTGGAGAAAAGTCCGGTGCTCGCCCGCTTTTCCGTGGAGGCACGCTGGCGCGAAGCCCAGATGCGCCTCGCCCAGAGCCAGCGCCGCTCCGGCGCGCGGGTGAGCGGCGGACTGCGCCGGGTCGAAGGCACCGACGACTTCGGCTTCGTCGCGGGGGTCTCCTTTCCGCTGCCTCTCCGCGATCAGCACCAGGGCACGGTTCGCGAGGCGCGGGAACGGCGGAGCCAGCTTGACGCCTCGGCGGCAGCGGCGCGCCTGGAGATGCGCGCCACGCTCTTCGAGGTGTATCAGGAGATGCTTCACGCACGCACCGCCCTCACCCAGCTCCGACAGGAAGTCATTCCTTTCGCCGAGGAGGCCCTGGGGATTTCCGATCAAGGCTACCGCAGCGGACGTCTCTCCTTGATC
>JBDSSU010000321.1:0-6325 GCA_039928635.1 Opitutaceae bacterium
CCGGCACGCGAGACGCGTGCGCTCCCCGGACCAAGATGAACGTTAAGGCGCATCAGTTTCTGCAAATGCCCCGGAGCTTGCTCCGGGGATGTTTACTGGACGAATCACCACGCCTCGCCTTTGTCCGGATCTCAGAATGACAAACTTCAGATTTGGGATTTTGAAGACGGCCCCTAACGCCAGGCATGCCTTCGAGCGGCATGGCGCTGCGTGGCCGGGGATTACGGCGCCACCGCTTCGATCGTGATCGAGCCGCCGTCCAAACCGGCGGACGTTGCCGTCACCCTGATTCGTCCGCGCGGTGCGTTTGCTTTCACAATCGCGAAACATCGGCCTTGGAACGCCCGACGCTCGCTCGCCTGAAACGGTTCATGACTTCCGTTGTCGCCGCTATCCACGGCGACGACCTGGCCCGCCCCCGTTGCCTTGAAGGTGATCGACTGCGTCGCGTCCGGAACCGCTACGCCGTGCGCGTCGACCACGGTCGCCGTGACGTACGAAACATCGTCCCACGTGGCCGAGAGTTTGGGACGATCCGTCGTGAGGACGATTTTGGCGGCCGGCCCCGCGGTGCGCAGTTCGTGGGTGGCGACCACTTTTCCCTGATTGCTGGCGACGGCTTGGAGAGAACCTGGAGCGAAGGCGACTTTCCAACTGCGCGGCGATGCGTCGCTATTCAGCGGCTGGGCGCCGAGCGATTTCCCGTTGAGAAACAACTCCACCGACTCGCAGTTGCTGTAAACTTCCACGGTTTCCTCGTGCGGCTGGAGATCGCGCGGCGTCCAATCCGAAAAGAGCACCTGGCGATGGCGGAGATCCGCTTCGTATCCGGGATCCGTTGGGGTCAGCACTTCGCGTCCCGTGCGCCGGGTGGCATGCACCATCGGTTTCTCGCTCCACCAACTTTGACGTTCGAACGCCCGGGCCCGGGGCGTCCCGGTTCGGTCCAGCAGACCAAACGGCGCTGAAATCGAAGGGGCCTGCGCGCCTTCCCCGAGATAATCGATGCCGCTCCAGAGGAACTGCCCCGCGTAAGGCGCGTTATCGCGCAGCGCGAGCCAGACGCGGCGGTCGTGACCGTTTTCGGTGCCGATAATTTTCCGGGCCGGCTTCTGCACGTGCGCGGCGAGAATCTCGTTCTCCCGATAGTTCTGGCCGACGACGTCGAGGAGATCGGCGAGCCCGTTGTCGTAGTCCTTGCTGACGTTCGGTCGGAACAAACCCTGGGTCACCGGCCTCGTCGGATCGTTCTGGTGAAACACGTCCACGAGCCCGCTCAGAATCTTTTTCGCGAGATCCGGTTTCGGCGTGTCGTGGATTTCGTTTCCGGCGCTCCACGCAAAAATGCTCGGGTGGTTGCGATCGCGCCGCACCGTGTCGCGCGTGTCGGTTTTCGACCAGTCGATGAAGTACTCGTGATAGTCATGGGGATTTTTCGCGACGGTCCAGCAGTCGAACATCTCCGCCATCACGAGGAAACCCATCCGGTCGCAGAGATCCAGGAACGCGGGATCGCCCGGATTATGGGAAATGCGGATCGCATTGACGCCCAGCTCGCGCAACGCCTCCAAGCGGCGCTCCCACGCCCGCAGCGGGACGGCCGCGCCAAACGCACTCGCGTCGTGATGCAGGCAGACGCCTTTGATTTTGAAATTTTTGCCGTTAAGCCAGAACCCGGTGTCGGCCTCGAAACGCGCTTCCCGGATGCCGAACGTCACCGTCTCATTGTCGACGGTTTGCCCGCTTTTTTCGCCGGAGAGCACTTCGACCACGGCGCGATAGAGCTGCGGCCTTTCGAGTTCCCACAGGCGCACATTCGCCACTTTGATCGGCTGATCGAACGCCACCGTCTGTCCCGCGCCGATCGCTTTCGCCGGGATTTCGGCGGTGCCCGCGATTTTTCCCGCTGGGTCGAGAAGCTGGATGTGCAACGCGACCTCGCGAGCCGTGTTCGACTGATTCACGACGCTCGTCTGCACGCGAACGGTCGCGGAGGTTTCCCTCTTGGTCGGTGTTGGGAGGGAAATCTCCGGAGTCGTGACGAACGTTGACCCGTGGTCGAGGTGCACGGGATCGGTCGTGATCAGGCGAACGTGTCGGTAAATGCCGGCGCCTGTATACCAACGCGACGCGGGTTGCGCCGCAGTGTTCGTGCGAACGACAAGGACATTCGCGGCCTGGTCGCCAAATTTGAGTTTGCCCGTGAGCTCGTAGCGGAAACTCACGTACCCGTACGGCCGTTCTCCGAGATGGTGGCCGTTGATCCAGACATCGCTGTTCTGCATCACGCCGTCGAATTCAATGAAGACGCGACGGTTCGCCGTGTCGGCCGGGACCCTGAAATGTTTTCGATACCAGCCAATCCCGCTCGGCATGAAGGCACCACCGAGGCCCGTGGGATTTTTTGCATCGATCGGGCCCTCGATGCTCCAGTCGTGCGGGACGTTGACGACGCGCCACGAATTGTCCGCAAAGTTCACCTGCTCCGAACCGGGCTGGTCGCCCTTGAGAAAACGCCAGTCCGCATCGAACGAAGTGATGGAACGAGCTGACGTGGCAGCCTCAGGGGGCATCACGGATGAACACGACGAAGCCATGGCCCAAAGCGCCAGCACACTGAGACCGGACAAATATTTCATGAGGTACGGCGAAAGCGGGATCACCGACGAATAATCGGCTCACCCTCTTTGACCGTAATCTTGAGACCCTTCGTGTCCACATTTCGAGCGTTCTCAATCGTGAGCCCGCGATCGGCCGTGATGTCGCAGTTTTCGAACGTGATGCCGTCGATGAAGCTTTCCGGCAGTCCGTGCATCGAGCCCACCGCGGTCGCGGTCCCGTGGAGATTGATGATTTTCACGTTGCGCACGACTGGCAGGATTTTCGCGGGCGGCGCGATGGGCGGCACCATGCGCCACGCCATCGTGAACTCGACGGCCTGCCGCACGCCGCGCAGCTCGAGATTTCGATACGTGATGTTTTCCACCACGCCGCCGCGACTCGGCTGAGTCTTGAAACGGATCGGCGCCCAGTTGTTGGCTTCGGCGATGCAGTCGCGAACCTCCACGTTGCGGATGCCGCCGGAAGTTTCGCTGCCCATGGCGGCGCCGCCGTGCCCGTAGGCGAAGGTGGTTTTCTCAATGATGATATCTTCACAGGGGCGACCGACGCGCAGGCCGTCTTCATCCTTGCCCGACTTGATCGAGATGCAGTCGTCGTTGCAGTCGAAGTAACAACCGGTGACCAACACCTTTTTGCACGAGTCGATGTCCATGCCGTCCGAGCTGGGGATGTAATGTTCGGCGATCGCCTTGAGATTTTCCGCAACGACATTTTCGCAGTAGATAAAAACATAACCCCAGCGCGCCTGGTTTTTTAGCGTGAGGCCGGACACCCGAACGTCGGTGCAATTCTGAAAGACGAGCGCCCGTGGCGGAGTGTTGATGCTGCCACCGGCCCCGCGTCCCAAGGTCACGCCGGCGGCATTGATGATGGGCATGTTCGTGCGGTCCGGTGCGAAAATGAGGGTGGCGGTGGTGGGGAGAGGCGACGGATAAACGTCGCTCACCTTTGGCAGGGGCGCGGCAGCAGGAGCGGGGGCCGTAGCGGTTGCTGCGGCGCCGCCAAGTTGGGCGCCGCGCTGAGCCGGGCCGGCGCCACGAGCACCGCGGCCGCCCTGACCGAAGTTTGCCCAGGCATCTCCGGAGCCATCGATCGTGCCTTCGCCTGTGACCTCGACGTTTTTCATTCCCACGAAGTTCAGAAACGCCGAGGTCCAGTAGCGCTCGATGCCTTCCCAGCGCGTGTAGATCGGGGGGAAATCGGCGATGGCGATCGTGCTTTTGAGCACAGCCTCTTTTTCGATGACGAGGTTCACGCCTTGTTTGAAATAAAGCGCGCCGCTGAGAAACGTGCCCTTTGGGATGACAATCGTGCCGCCACCGTCCTTGGCGGTCTGGTCAATCAAGGCCTGGATTGCCCGCGTGTTCACGGCGGTGCCATCGCCGGCCGCACCGTGGTCGGTCACCACGAAGCGCTTCGCCGCGGCCGCGAAGGCATTCACGCCAGCGATCGACAGCAGGATTCCAACGAGCAACAGAGTTTTGGGTTTCATGAGAGAAGAATGTCCCGACAGACGTGCGCGGAAGACGTCGATTCCGCTACCGCCGGATGGCGGGAACGGTGATGTTCGCGCGCGGGATCGGCAGCTTCATGCCGTTACCCAGGAAAAATCCGGGATGCGGCGGCTGATTGTAGGCGACGTTCTGCCAGGCGATCGAGAGTCGGTACTGGGGATCGTGCATCAAGGTCGTCATCCGATAGTCCGTGGGAATCGTGGTCGTGTAGATCCGCAGCGATTTGTTATCGGAGGAACGCAGAATCAATTCTTCGCGCCAGTCACCGAAGAGATCGACGCTCAAGGCTGGCGTCGATTTCGAGCCATTGTTGGAAGAGGCGCCTTCCGCGACGAGCAGATTGCTCACGGTGCCTTTTTCCCAATCCCACTTCATCACGCGGTTCGAATCGAGCAGTTCGCGCAACAGGTCTCCGTCCCACCAAATCGCGAAGTTCTGCGACTGGGGCCGCGCCCCGATTTCCAGTCCTTTCGCGGTGCGCAGGCCGCCCGGACCGCCCCACATTTCTTCGCCAACGTGGCGCGGATCGATGTCAGCGCTGAGGCCGCGGCCGACGTCGGCGCCGGGCGCGTTGCTCCAAATCACTTCGCCGGTCCGCGCGTCGTAGGACGCTGTACCGGGAGTGCCGAACTTGGCGGTTTCGTTTTCGTTCTCGTGCACGCCGAAGACTTCGATTCCAGGTCGCGAGGGATCGAGATCGCCCACGTGCAAGGCATCACCGTGACGAAGTCCCGTCGTGAAAAGTCCGCGGCCGTCGTCGTCGACGACCATCGAGTTATACACGATCTCGTCTTTTCCGTCGCCGTCCACGTCGGCCACACTGATGCCGTGCGCGCCCATGCCGGCGTAGTCCTTGTTGGGTTTGCCGTCTTTCCCGGTGCCTTCGGCATTCGTGTCGAAGACCCAGCGCGACGTCAGTTTCCCGCCGCGCCAATCCCACGCGGCCAGCACGGACCGGCCGTAATAGCCCCGGCACATCACCACACTGGGTAATTTCCCGTCGAGATAAGCCACACAGGCGAGGAAACGGTTCGCGCGGTTGCCGACGTTGTCGTTGCCGCCGTTTCCGCCGATGCCACCCCAGCCACTGAGATCGCCGCGCTCAGGAATATAAGCCGTGCTCGCCAGCTCCGCCCCGGTGCGTCCGTCGAAAATCGTGAAATATTCCGGACCGGTCACGATGCGCCCAAACGTGCGCGAACCCTGCTTCTGGTCGCGCCAGTCGGCGGTCGCATCGCCGATCACCTTGCCCTTGCCGTCGATCGTTCCGTCGGCCGTGCGACACGCGATCTCGGCAATGCCGTCGCCATCCAGGTCCGCCACCATGAACTGCGTGTCGTGCGCGCCCTCACGAACATTTTTCCCGAGGTTGATCGTCCAGAGCAGCGTGCCGTCCAGCTTGTAACCTTGAAGCACGGTTTCTCCGGTGAGGCCGGTGGAAGCGGTATCGCGCGGGCGTTGTTCGCCTTTCAGCACGATCTCGTATTCCCCGTCGCCATCCAGATCGCCCACGGAGGCGTCGTTCGGATTCGTGCCCGCCGGAAGCGAGAGCGGGATCTCGATGTATTGCCGGACCGGCGCGTTGGCCGCGATACGACCGAGAAAAGGCGCGCTCATCCCGGCTTCGCGTCCGTTCACGACGGACCGAAGCGTGTAGACATTCTCCACGGTGAGATTGGCGGCGGTGTCGACGAAATGGGTCGGGCCGGTCAGCGGCTGCGCATTGAGCTTCGCCGCCGTACCGCCCGCCGCGGAGCGATAGAGATTGAAGGAGAGATCATCCGCGTCCGTGCCGAGAAGGCGCCAGCTCACGAAAACTGTCCCGTCCGCCTGAGGTATGGCGACGACGCCACGGCCCAAACTCTCCATCACGCGCTGGGCCGGGGCGTTTTCCAGGCAGGCAAAAAACGCGGTGCAGAGGACGGCGGTGCGAAAAAAATACGCCAGGAATTTCATCAGGGAAGGGGTTCCCGCCAGACGGCTGGTCCACTGGGGTGTTGCAGGCTTGTGGTGAGGACAGTCAGACCTCAGCACGCATCGGCAGCATGGACTGGCGGACTGACGCGAGTTGTGTTCAATGCCGCTCCTCTTCCTCAAACCAAACCAAAAATCATCCTATGAAACGCAAAGCCTCTGCCGTCTGGAACGGCGATCTCAAAACCGGTCGCGGCCAAGTCTCGACCGAAAGC
>JBDSSU010000322.1:0-3189 GCA_039928635.1 Opitutaceae bacterium
GGCGGTGGCGCGCGCCACGGCGAGTTCCGCGACTAAAGCTTCCTGCTCCCCCCGGCCCGGCTCAAGAGAAGGGCTGGAATCTTTCGACTGCGGCGGACGCGTGTCCCCGGAGGCGGGGATTACCGCGCCCGCGAGAAACGCCTCCAGGTCGCTCCAATGATCGGGCGGGAGCGGCGGCATGTCCCCCGCGGAAATTGTGGCGTTCAATCGATCGACAATCGCCCGGAAATCGATGGGAGGATGAAACAGGTCGCGAATCCCCACCCGGATCGCGCGGATAATCATCCCGAGTTCCGGTTGATCGCAGACCAGGAAAAATTTCGCTTCAGTTTGGCGCGAGCGAATGGTTTCGATGAACTCCAACGGATCGCCCGGTGTACCGCGGTAATCGACGATCACCACCTCGAAGCGCTCCTTCTGCAGAACGGCCGACAAATCCGCGGATCGTCCTGCAGACCGCCAGTAGAGCCCTGTCTCGCTCACCACGACCGAGCGGACGTGGGTTTCATCACGCTGTTTTTTGACGAGCAGAAGAGTTACAGACACGGGGAATTGGGGAACGCTAACCGGCAGGTAATGCTTGGCGGGAGGTGAAAGGAAGAGTTAGCGTCGCGAGTCGCAAATACGAATCTCGATTTTCATAAAAAAACGTGAAACCTGCTTTGCCAAGCGTGCGCTCCCGTTTCACCGGTCGCAGTTTCTTGTGTTACCTCTTCCCCCTGATCTCTATTCCCTGCTATGCCCTCTAGCCAAGACCCCGCTTTTTTCGCCGCTCGAAACGATTTTTCACTCATCATCGCTCGCACTGCAGGAAAAGGCCGCGCTCTGGTAATCGAAGAGCTCAGGGAGGCCGCGTTGGTTGAAAAGGCTGCGATCGAAGAGGCGATGAAGGCGGTTTTTCTCTCGGCGGCCGGCGCTATTTCTGCGGCGGCGCTTCGGCCGGTGGAGCAACTGCGGCTCGCCACTGCGGATGAAGGCAGACGGATGGCAACTCCTGCCGCGGTGCAAAAATTTGCGCGTGAATCTGCTGAATTTGCGCCCGTGCAACCCGGACTCTTCGCGGTTTCTCCCGCCAAGGAAGGGGCGGGTTCACCGTGGTTGTTGGCCGCCACCTCGACTGCCGCGCATTCCCAAGCACTGGCGTCGCTGGCAGAACTCCAGCTAAAACCCGCACGGACCGCCGCCGCATCCCTGCATGCGACGACGGCATTGATCGCGACCTTGAAGGCGCGGAACACCGACGCCGCTGTTCTCTGTCTCGATTTGGGCGCAATGGACAGCCACGCCCTGCTGGTCACGCGTCGCGGCATCGAGGCGGCGGGCTCGGCGGCGATCTCACTCGACGCGATTGCCCAAGCTGTCCAAGCGGAGCTGGGACTTAAATTCAAGGGTTCCGCCGGGAAACTTTTTTTCAACGACCTCTACGACTTTAGCGAAGCGGGATCGAAGATCGCGGCGCGTCTCGCGCCCGCGATCAAAACGAGCCTGGCGAGTCTGGGCGGCGGGCCGCCCACGGAGCTCTACTGCGCCGGCCTGCCCGCGAAACAACAATGGCTCGCCCACACGCTCGCTGCGGAACTCGCACTGACGCCCTGCACTCCGGATCTCAAAGCCTGGTGCTCCAGCATCGGAATCAGCTTTGCCAATCCGACGATTGAGGCCGCGCTGTCGCCGGCGTGGCTCGGATTCCTTCAGTTTGTCTCCGTTCAATCGGGGGGTGCTCCTGGCGCGGTGTGGTCTGCTGAATGGCTCCCCTTGGAGGCAGTGCTGACGCCTGCGCCCTCGCCCGCCACCGCAGCACCCGTAGCAACTCCGCCTGCCACCGCCCTTTCAGCCGCCGCTGCTCCGCCCGTTCCCGCGTCCGCAGCAACGGTGAATCCGCCGCCGCCCGCCGCTAAAGCCGCGCCCGTCATTCCCCCCGCCGCGCCGGTCAAGGCGGCCCCCGCCCCCGTTCCGCCCGCTCCAGCAATGCCGCCGAAACCCGCCGTTGCTCCGGGCGCCAGGACCATCCCCACTCCGGCGAAGTCAACCCCATCGGTAAGCTATCCGCCAAAGCCCACGCCGAATCCGGTAAAAGCCGCGCCTGCTCCCGTAAAACCGCCTGGGTCCCCCGGGAGACCGGCCACATCTCCCATGCGGCCGACACCGACGATCAAGCCCACGCTCGGCCCGGTGTCGGCCAAGCCGCAAGCCGTTCCAATGCCCGCGAAAGTTGCGGCGGCGGCTCCCATTCCGGCCGCCCTGCTCTCTCGCAGCGAACCGGCCGAAAAAAGTAAACTTTGGATTTTCATCGGCGTGGCGGCCGTGCTCGCCGTTCTCATTGGCGGATTCTTGTTTATGCGGGCGAAGAATGCGGAGACTGAGCGGGTCGCGATTGCCGCCCGGGAGGCACAAGCCGCGAGCGAAAAACGCATCAAAGAAGAAGCGGAGAAGGTCCGTGTCGCCGCGGAGCAAAAGGCCCGGGTGGAAGCCGAAGCGCGGAAAAAAACCGAAACTGAATTCACTCAGAAACTGGCGGTGGCCGAAGCGGCCCGCCAGCAAGCGGAAATTGATGCGAAGGCTCAGACGGCCGCACGCCTCGCCAATGCTCGCGGGACCGTCGTGATTCGCAGCGACACCGCCGGTGCCATGGTCGTCGTCGGTGGCCTGCCCGCGCGCCCCGCACCGGCAACCTTCAGCGATATCAAGATCGGGAAATATGCCGTGACGGTTTCACTCCCGAACCACGACGAGGTGAAATTCGAAGTGGAAGTAAACGAAAACGCCACGACGGAGCCGCCGGCAGTCCGTTTGACTCGCATCACGGGCACGATGGAAATCGCGAGCTTACCCGTCGGCGCAAACTACGAGTTGCGCCCGGCAAACGTACTGGTGGTGCCCGCGGATGCCCGCCGCACGGGCCAAACGCCCGCGACGCTGAACGACCTGGCGGCGGGAGAATATACCGTGACGCTCACCCGCGACGGCTGGCCGGCCCACACCGAGAATATCACCGTCGGGCGAAATGGCACCGCGAAGGTTTCGTGGGCTTTTCAAAATGGAATCATCCGCGTTTCGAGCACACCAGAAGGTGCGACGGTGACCAGAAACGGGACCCGGATGGGAACAACGCCCCTGACCTTGTCCGATCAGACGCCCGGTGATGTGCGCTTTGAACTCAGCCTGCCTGAGCATGAGCCGGCGATGCTC
>JBDSSU010000323.1:0-4754 GCA_039928635.1 Opitutaceae bacterium
CGGGCGCTCCGGTCGCCGCTGCATACGTCGCACCCAAGCGCTCGTCGAATCCGGCCCAGTCGATCTGCCGGCCGAGCTTCACCAGCGGATGCTCAGCATCGACCAGCTGCTCCAACTCGATGCGAAATAGTTCCCGCTGCGCTTCGTGAATCACCGGTTTCGGCTTCATGGTTTTTCCCAGGTTTTGGCCCGCCGGGCCAGGTTTCCGGGAAAATATCCATCCCATGCTTAATTACAATCAATTAATAATCAATTAGATGAGATTTATTCAGGATCGACTAATTAGTTGTCTTGGAAATCGAGGACTGAGTTCGAATTTCCAACGACCCTTAAGCCGCGCAAAGACGAGGGTTGTCGGCCAACCAGTGGCGCGATGAACTCCGCGCGTGTTCGCCACCTTTACCCACGGGATGGTCCGCGTCGTCAGTCGGTCGCTCGCCAGTTGCGAGCTTACCCACGCGCCACGGCAGGAATTCGACCTCGAATTCGCGCGTCGCCAACACGAAGCCTATGTCGCGGAGTTGCGCGTCGCGGGGGTGATGGTGACCGTCCTTCCCGAAGCGCCGGACCTGCCGGACGCGATGTTCGTCGAAGACGTCGCCATCGTGCTTGATGAACTGGCGGTCCTGACGCGGCCGGGTGCGATGAGTCGCCGTCCGGAGGTGGCGATGGTGGCGCCGAATGTTGCCGGGGTTCGCCACCATACCTTTGAGATTCGCGCGCCGGGGACGCTCGAAGGCGGCGACGTGCTCCGACTTGGACGCACGTTGTATGTCGGTCGATCGAGTCGGACGAATGCTGACGGGATCCGGCAACTGGCGGAAATGGTTGCACCGTTCGGCTACGAGGTACGGCCGGTGAGGGTGCAGGGTTGCCTCCACTTGAAAAGTGCGGTGACGGCGCCCGCGCCAGGTCTGCTGCTGGCGAATCCGGGGTGGGTCGAAGCGGCGGCGTTTCGAGACTGCGAAATCGTGCCGGTGCATCACGGCGAACCCGGCGCAGCCAACGTGCTCGCCGTGAATGGGCGCGTTTTGGTCGCCGCTTCGGCACCACAGACGGCGGACCGCTTGTCCGGGCGTGGCTTGGACGTTCGACGCCTCGATATTTCCGAACTCCAGAAAGCCGAGGCTGGGCTCACCTGCTCAAGCCTGCTCTACGTTCACCCAACAGAAGTAGCGCCTTAGGCACGGCTGTCGGCCGAAGATCAGGGCACGAACAAAGCAAAACTCCGATGTTTGGGAGGGCCAGCAAGTCGCGTTTCCGCTCGATTGTTTTTCGGGCGCCGCGGGAGCGCCCTTTGCCCGCGCGAAACGGGCTGATGGGAACGGAGTCGATCAACCGCTGCGGACTCGCGCGGCGAAGGCGCAATCGGCGAGGTCACGCGCTGCTTCCGGACGAGCCTTGTACGCCCGGAGCGCTGCATCCGCATTCACGAGATCGTGCAACCGCTGGGTTGGCTCTTGATTGGAGGGAAGCTTCGCGGTGTGTTCCGCCAGCCAGGCCAACGCAGCGACGGAGGCACTCGAGCTGCTCGTCATGGTGTTAACGGCCTCTCGGACTGCGGTCCGATTGAAGCCCCAAGCGGCGAGCGCAAGAAACTCGCGGGCAGCGCGGTCACATTCAAATTGAAGTTGGAGAAGTGTACTCGGCATAAAATTTTCGAAAGAGAACGGACCCAGTTCGATAAATCCGGTTCTGCAATCGGGATTTGATCAGGATTTTCCTGAGATCTCCGCCGGGGGAACCGAAAGGTTCGAACGCGGCCAGGACGCTTTTGCGGACGCCGTTTAGTTCCTCAACGCTGCCGTGCAGGGAACGCTACTGGGAGAACCAGCCCCAACTAGTGAAAGCGAATCAAGCGGTGGCGGGCCTGGATCCGACAATCACTTTGTCGGCGATTCGGGGATCGATTCGGATATCGCGCTCCGCGCTGCTTCCCCGACCACGGTGGGCGTCCCGACGTCCACCTTGCCCTCGCGACTGATCCGTTTTTTCACGACCGCGGCCTCGGTCATTTCGCGACCCAGAAACGAACCGGTGTTCGCGATGAGCGGATTCATGATCTCCTCCATGGAGACTCCTTGGGCCTCGACGGTCATCTTCGTGCGCCAAAGCAGACGCTTTTGGTTTTTCTCCATCGCGTCGTAATCGTACGCCGAAGCCATGACAAAATAGCAGGTGTGAAATGCCATCTCGGCGAGGTGTTCCACCGTGGAGCTATTCTTTCCGCTGCGGACGAAATCCTGAAACGGGCTGCCGAACTCCGGACTGACGGGCAGGTGGATGGGGCTGCCGGTCCTTTCCATGATCCGGTTGGTTTGGATATTGCGGGCCTCGTTTTCCAAGGCGGCTTTGAGCTCCCTCGCGAAGCTTTCTCCCGCGACCAGCGTCGCCCGTGCGATTACATCTTTGAAGAGCGCGAGGTCACTGACGACGATCGGCAGCAGTTCGCCGGCAGTCACGGGCGGCGATCCCTCGCTGCCGCCGATCACGGCCGATTCCGGGTCCGTGCCGTGGGATCCGAAATTGAACACAATGAGCAGTTCCGGCCGTTGTCCGGCGGGCGGATTATCCAGATACCCATTACCCGCGAGAGCCTTTCGCATGGCCGCTTCCAGCTCTGCAACGGGCGGCGGTTTCTCCCCTGCGGAGACCATCCAGCCCGTTTGCACAAATTTGGTCGTGTGCATCAGGTAGTACATCGGCCGTTCCGGAGTAGGCTGCCGGCGCGTGCGACCCTCCGGGCTCATCTCGGTGATCGCGTTGAATAGAATGAGCGGCCGCTTCTGCATCGATTTCGGCAGGATCGCCTCCAGCAAGCGCGAGCCGAAGGAGGGCTCAGGTGAGGGAAGCGAAAGCGTCTTCTCTTCGCTCGCCGTTGGCTCACTCGCTCGGGCCACGGGGAGGGTCGCCGCAAATCCAAAGGACGCCAAAAACCGGAGCAGCTTCGGGAGGTGGGGTTTCATCGCCGGGCGACGACACCGTAGCCACCCACTTTTTTTGGAGAAGCTTTAAATGTGAACTTCCGCCTGAGCTAAGCTGAGGCGCGCCGACTTCTCGATCATTCCGGCGAAAACAAACTTCTTCAAACGGCGTTGTCACGCCACCCGCTCTTCGTGCGGCGCCGGCCTCATCTCCTCGCGTCGGCTGATTCTCCGGGGGGGCCGAATCCGATGCGTGGGGAGGTTGTGCCCGGCAGCGGTCGCTTTCGTGCTGACCTCCCGGGCAGGGTAACTCAACGCTCACCCGATGAACTGGCTACCCTGGGCTTTGCTCTCCGCGTTATTTGCGGGAATTACGGCGATTCTCGCCAAAATCGGCGTTCGCGACGTGGACTCGAATCTCGCGACCGCGGTCCGTACTTTTGTGGTTCTGGTGTTTGCGTGGGCGGTTGCCCTCGCATCCAACCCGATCAGTGCGTTGTCCGGACTCTCGAGGAAAACGTGGCTCTTTCTGACCCTCTCCGGCATCGCGACGGGTCTTTCGTGGCTTTGCTATTTTCGCGCGCTGCAACTGGGAGAGGCCTCGAAAGTCGCGCCGATCGATAAACTCAGCGTGGTCTTCGTCTTGGTTTTTGGAGCCATCTTTTTGGGCGAATCTCTGACTGCAAAAACCTGCGTGGGCGGAGCATTGATTGCTTCCGGTGCCGTGGTGCTCGCGTGGAAGACGTAGTTTCGCCTTCGTTTCTTTCCAGCGCATGCGTCCCGCGCCACTTGAGCCATCGACCGTGCGACCGCGGCGGATTCCTAACCTCCCGCGCTCGCTGAACGCGGGATCGGTCGGACAGCGAGGAGGTGCGGCGTGAGCGAAACGCGTCAGCCCGAGATCGCGGGGGAAAGGCAGCGCGAGAGAGAACAGGTGGGAACGGGCTCTCCGTTCACTTGGTGGGCTGATAGCCGCGCCAGATCCATTCCAAGGCGTACGGCAACGTTTGCGTGATGACCTTCTGATCGGTGTGGCCGGACCCCTGCGCGAAAACGAACTGATAGTGATAGCCTTTCGCCTTCAACGCCCCCGCCATCCGCTGATTGGCGATGACCCAGTTGTGGAGATCGGCCGCCGTGTTCTTCGAGCCGTTGTCATTTTCGCCCACCTCGAGCCAAACGCGCAGCGGCTTGGCTGCGGTCTGCGCGATGAGGCGTTCGTGATATTCCCAAGCGCCATGCGGCAGCGCGGGATTTTCAGGCGTTTGGTTGTCGGTGTAGGTACCGGAGTAGGTCAACACCCGGCGGTACCACTCGGGGTGAAACCACGCCATCGCGAATGCGGCCGCGCCGCCGGAACTCCCTCCCATCGTCGCGCGGCCCTCGGGGTCCTTGGTGAACGTGACCTGGCATTCCTGCTCCACGCGCGGCAACACTTCCGCCTCGATGAATTCGGCAAACCTGCCTGAGGCGGTGTCGTACTCGAGTCCGCGCTCGCTGCCGCGCGCATCTCCACCGCCATTCGCCACCATCACCGCCACCATCGGAGGAACGCGGCGATCGGCGATCAGGTTGTCGAGGATCGTGGCAAGCTGATTGTTTCTGGCACCCATGGCATCTTGGGTGACGAGCAACGGAGCCGGAGTGCCAGGGACGTACTGATTGGGAATATAAACGGTGACGCTGCGGGTGGGTTTCCAATCTCGCAGACCGGTGTTCGGGTAAAATTTGCTCTCGGTGGCGCTCAGCGTCAGCTGGACGATTCTTCCCTTCGGCACGTCCGCCCGGGGAGTTTGTTCCGGAGCCGGGGCATACGGGGCCTTTACGAGG
>JBDSSU010000324.1:0-12219 GCA_039928635.1 Opitutaceae bacterium
ACGCAAAGGATGTAGATTAGATAATTGAGGCTCATCCGGAGACTAAGTCGCGACCGGCGTGATAGGGCGACAAAAAAGCCGGCCCCATGGCCGGCTTTGAAATTTAAACCCTCGCGGTGATCCCCGCGCCTTACGCCAAGCGCTCGACGATGAGCGGCGGCGGCGTCGGGCGCTTCGGAGCGAGGCGATAGGCGTTCTTGAAGTGGTCGAGCGCCTGCTCGAGTTTCGCCTCGTCGTTGTAGTGAATCATCATCAGCGGCTCGCCCTGCTTCACCTGCGTGCCGACTTTCTTGATTTCGGAAACGCCGACGGAGTGGTCGACCTTGTCGCCCGGGGCCATTTTGCCCGCGCCCAGCAGATGCACGCCGTGCGCGATCATTGCGGCATTGATCGTGTGCACGTAACCACGCTTTGGAGCCGGCAGTTTCCGGATGTGCCGCGCCTGCGGAAATTTTTCCGGATTGTCGATGAACGACGTGTCGCCGCCCTGCGCTTTCACGAGCTCCTTGAACTTCTCCAGCGCCGAACCATCGGTGAGATGACGCTGCACGGTTTGTTTCGCGGAGAGCGTGGAACCGGCCACGCCGGCGAGGCGCACGATTTCCATGCCGAGCTTGAGCACCAGTTCCTTCATGTCTTCCGGACCTTCGCCCTTGAGGAGCTTGATGGCTTCCTTCACTTCGAGCGAAGTGCCTACGGTATCGCCGAGCGGCTGGTTCATGTCGGTCACGAGGGCGACGCAACGACGTTTCATCGAGCGACCCACCCGGGTCATCGAACGAGCCAGTTGCTTCGCCTGCTCGAGATCCTTGATGAACGAGCCGTTGCCCCACTTCACATCGATCACGAGACCTTCGGAGCCCTCGGCGAGCTTCTTTGAGAGAACGCTGCCGGTGATCAGGGGCAGGCTGGGAATCGTGCCCGTTTCCTTTCGCAGCGCGTAGAACTTGGCTTCGACCGGGGCCAGATCGTCGGTCTGCTCGATGATCGCGCCGCCGATGCGGGCGAGCTGGGAGGCGAACTGCTCATTATCCTGCTGGCTCTTGAAGCCGGGAATCGCGGCGAGTTTCTCGAGCGTGTTGATCACGTAGTCGTGTTCGACCCCGCACATCATCGGAACAACGACCCCGCTGGCCATCGCGAGCGGGACGAGAACGAGGGAGGTTTTGTCACCGACGCCGCCGGTGGAGTACTTGTCGATCTTCGGTTTCGCGATGTGCGAGAGATCGATCACCTCTCCGGAAAGCATCATCTCCTCGGTGAGATCAGCCGTTTCCTGGGCGGACATTCCGGAGAAGTAGATCGCCATGGCGAGCGCCGCGAGCTGGTGCTGCGGCATTTCGCCATCGAGCGTGCTGTCGATGATATAGCGAATTTCTTCCTGGGTGAACTCGCCACCATCGCGCTTCTTTTCGATCAGAAACTCGAAGGTCGGTTTAATGAAACGACGGGTCGGGATGTTTCGTTTACTAGTCATGAGAGGTTGGTACGTGAGGAGAACCAGGCGATGCCGCCCGGCGGAAAAGTTTGTGAGCCAAACCGCTTCCCTAGGGATGTCGAGCCAAAACTCCCTCTGAAACCACGTATTGGCCCGGCTGAAACGCGCGAGGGACCAGCGCCAACTTGTAACCCGCTTTCTGGGCGAGGCTCCGCTTCGCCCGTGCAGCGCTGCCAGCGCCCGCCGGAGGTCTGGCCGGTAATACGTGACAAACCGCTGCACCGGGTCGGGCGTTACACCTCGAAACGCGCGGGGTTCGCGGCTTATTTCGCCTGGGCTCCGGCGGCCATCCACGCCGCGATCACCGCCCGCTCATAATCGGTCATCTGCGTGATATTCCCGAGCGGCATGATGCGGGTCACGACCACCTGCTGATAAATCCGTTGCGCATTCTGCGCGATCGCCGCCGGCGTATGGAGCACGACGCCTGCCGGCGGTTGGGTCAGTCCGGTGAACGTTGGCTGGGGGGAATGACACGTCGCGCAACGCTGGCCCATGATCGTCCGGACTTGGTCGAACGTCACCGGACCCTCCACCTTCGGAAGGGGCACGAGACGAGGTGCGGTCCACCACGCCGCGGCAAACAGCAGTCCGGCACCGATCGCGGGGTATTGCCACGCGAGCACGCCTTTATGCCGCCGATTGAAAAAATGCCGGATCGAGACCCCCGCGCCGGCAATCAACGTCAACACCGCCCAGTTGTACGGATGACTGTAGGTGGCGGCGTAGTGATTGCTGATCATCGTGAACAGCACCGGCAGCGTGAAATAGTTGTTGTGCACGCTGCGCTGTTTTCCGCGCTGGCCGTAAATCGGATCCGGCAGCTGACCGACGCGCATCGCCTCCACCATTTTCCGCTGACCGGGGATGATCACGAAAAAGACGTTCGCGACCATGATCGTCCCGATCGAGGTACCGAGATGGATGTAGGCCGCACGGCCCCCGAGAGTGCGCGCAAGCGCCCAAGCCAGCAGTGTCAGCAGAACGAACACCACAACGCCGAGCAACGTGTCGCGCTTGCCAAGCGGAGAACGACACAGCCCATCGTAGATGAACCACGACCCGAGCATGCTCGCCGCGCCGATTCCGACGGCCTGCCAGGTGGCGAGGGGCGCGAGCGACGGGTCGATCATCATCACGTGCGCCTTCAGCCAGTAGACGACCACGAGGAGGGCCGTTCCGGAGAGCCAGGTCGTGTACGCCTCCCACTTGAACCAATGGAGTTTTTCGGGAAGAGAGGCCGGAGCCACGGCGTATTTTTGCGGGTTGTAGAAACCGCCTCCATGGACGGCCCACAACTCGCCCGCAACGCCCTTCCTCGCGTTTTCTGAACCGGGCTCGGGCGGATCCAGGCTGTTATCCAGCCAGATGAAATAAAACGACGACCCGATCCACGCGATGCCCGCGATGACGTGCAACCAGCGCAGGAGCATTTCGAGGATGTCGAACCAATGGTAGCCCATGTCGGATGATGCGCACCTCAGCCAAATTGATGCCAGTCGATACCGGAGTTCGGACTAAGCTAAGCTAAGGCGCAAAGACGCGAAGGCGCGAAAGGTCGGAAACTGCCGGACGAAATCCAGAGACGTTTGGAGGGAGCATGCGCTGCCCAAGCGGTCACCTTCCGAAAATCGCGTAATCGCCTTTGCTCCGGCCTTCGCGTCTTCGCTTCTTTGCGCTTCATGGATCGTGCGGCCGGGGGAATAGCTGCGAACTCCACGCTTGCGCGGGCGGCGGGTGGTTTCGTTATTTGGCGGAATGCCTGTTTCCTTCGATATCGCCGCCGACCTGGAAGCCTCTCTTCGAGAGGCCGCTGCTGCCGCCGGCCTCGAGGCGAACTCGTTCCACCCGGAAATGCGCACCGCTGAACCCCAACACGGCGATTTCCAAGCCAACGGGGTACTCGGCTACGCCAAAGCCCGAAAACTCAACCCGCGCGCTGTCGCCGAACAGATCATCGCGAAAGTCCCGGCGGAAATCCGCGAACAGTTCGAGGTCTCGATCGCAGGCCCGGGGTTCATCAATTTCAAACTCAAGCCCGCCACCTTGCTCGCCTGGCTCCGCGCTTACGATTCCGAGGAACACCTGAAATCAGGCGCATCGGTTTTCTACAAAGGAACGCGCAACGTCGTCGACTTCAGTTCGCCGAACACGGCGAAGCAAATGCACGTGGGCCACATCCGCGGCATGGTCATCGGCGAAGCGATCTGCCGCTTGCTGGAGTTTTGCGGCGCCGAAGTGATTCGCGACAACCACATCGGCGACTGGGGAACTGGGTTCGGCAAACTCCTTTGGGGCTACAACAATTTGCGCAACGATGCCGCAATGTCCGCCGACCCCCTCGAGGAACTCGAACGGCTCTACAAGGCCGCAGACGCCGCCTCGAAGCTCGATCCCGCCACGCTCGAGGCCGCGCGCGCCGAGCTCGTGAAACTCCAGGCCGGCGATTCCGAAAACCGCGCGCTTTGGGAAAAAATCAACGCGATCAGCGCGACTGCGTTCGACGAGATTTACCGCAAGCTCGACATCCACTTTGACCACCAGCTCGGCGAGAGTTTCTACAACGACAAGCTCCAACAGGTCTACGACGAGCTGACCGCGACGCAGATCGCCGAGGAATCGCAGGGCGCGCTCGTCGTTTTTCATCCGGAGCATCCCCGTTTCAAGACTCAGCCTTTCATCATTCGAAAGTCCGATGGCGCTTCGAACTACGCCTCCACCGATCTCGCGACGATGCTCTATCGCGTCGTCCATTTCAAAGCTGACGCGATCGCCATCCTCACGGACACGCGGCAAACCGATCACTTCGAACAGCTCTGGTTGACGACGCAAAAGTGGTTCGCGAAAACCGGCCGCAAGCTGCCGCGGTTTGAGCACGTCACCTTCGGCTCGATCCTGGGCGAAGACGGCAAGGCCATCAAAACGCGTTCGGGCGATCCGATTAAACTCAAGGATCTGCTCGCCGAAGCGGAGACCCGTGCCTTCGCGATCGTCACGGAAAAATCCCCGGAACTTCACGAAGCCGAGCGTCGCGATATCGCCAATGCCGTCGGGATCGGCGCCATTCGTTATGCCGACCTCGCGCAGAATCGCAGCAGCGATTACGTGTTCGCGTGGGACAAGATCCTCTCCTTCGAGGGAAACACCGCGCCCTACCTCCTCTACGCCGTATCGCGCATCCGTTCGATCTTTCGGAAACTTGGCGTGGACGCCTACGACGCGGCGGCGACCGCCGGCGCGTCGGCGCCCGAGACCGCCGCCGAAATCTCGCTCGCGCGGAAACTGGCAAGTTTCGCGAGCGTCTTGCGGCTGACCACGACCCAGCTTCGTCCCCATTTTCTCTGTACTTATCTCTATGAAGTCGCGGGCGAATTTAGCAGTTTCTACGCGGCCGACAAAGTACTGGTGGACGATCCCGCGGTGCGCTCGCGCCGCCTGTTGCTTTGCGCCCGCGCCTTGCTCGTGCTCGAAACCGGCCTGCGGTTACTGGGGCTGCGACCGCTGGCGCGAATGTAAGGCAGCCGGTCGAGGATGGGACGCTTTATCCTTCACGCCCCGCTCCGCTCAGAGGTGGGTC
Source organism: Opitutaceae bacterium (assembly GCA_039928635.1). Lineage (GTDB taxonomy): Bacteria > Verrucomicrobiota > Verrucomicrobiia > Opitutales > Opitutaceae > DATAKE01. Next base: position 5,076 of record JBDSSU010000324.1, read on the forward strand.
GGCCTCTCCTCCCCGCAGGCTAAGGATAATCCGCCCTGCCTTCAGCGCGCCGGGTCGCAGGTGAGTCGCCCGGTGTCGCGACCCTCCCAGGTTGAAGGTTAAAAGAACCTTCAACGAGTCGCGGAGGCGTAAAACAACCTTGCCGCTCCCTCGGGGGGCCACCAGTTTCGCCGGTCATGGCCACGCAGGAATTTTATATTCGCAACGAAGCCGAGACGGACGCCCGCGGCCCGTTCAATCTCGAACAGCTCGTTTCTCTCGCTGCCGCCGGCCAGCTCACCAACGAGACACTTTGCTACGATGCGACGACTGAGGCTTGGGCTCCGCTCGGCAACAACGATAGCCTAAAAGCCGCGGTCTTCCCGGAGAAGAACAAGCTGGTAATGAGAAAGGACATCAAGGTTGCCACGCTGAACCGTCCCACCAACACGGCCGCGCCGATTTCGGTGGATGACATGTTGGCTGCCGCCGAGGGCAAAACTTCCGACACCAGAGGCCGGTCAGATCCGGAAGGCGCGATGGCCCGGGCGGCCAAGATTGGAATGTGGGCCGCCGTCCTCGCGCTTCTCGCCAGCGCCGCCGGCGAGATCCTGCCGGCGGCTGAAGCGATCCAGACTCTGGCTTGGGACAAATTGGTGAAGCAACCGTTGGTGGTGCTCGGAGCCGTCGACCTTTTCCTCGCCGTCCTTCTCGGCTTGGGCGCGGTCGGTGCTTACCCGTTTGTGCGGTTTCGGGCGGCGCTTGGGCTGGGTTTTGTTGGATTTATTTTCTATGTCCAAGGTCTCGAAACCCCTCTGATTGCCGCCGCGGCCGGTGCGGTGGGACTTTACTTCTGCACGATCCTGACGAACACCCTGGCCGTGTTACTCGCCGCTTTGGCCGCAATCCTCGGGATGGCAGGTGTGACTTACTTCCTGCTTTCGGTCTGACCTCGTGGCGCATTCCGGCAAACCCGCTCAATCGCTGCGCGAGCGGTTTCGCCTGATCCGTCCGCGCCTGCGGTATTTCTGGCACAAGGAAATCTGGCTGTCCTCCCATCTGAAGGACTCCTCCCCGCGCGGCATACTCTACGCCTGTCTGCGGGTGGTTTTGATTTCATGGACCGTCTTTAAGGAAACGAAAGCAGCCAGCCGCGCCGCTGCCCTCAGTTTCAGTTCCCTGCTGGGCCTTGGTCCGCTGGTGGCTCTCACCGTCATGATTGCTGGCTTCGCTTTGGAAAAGAGCGATGCGCCAGGCGCGAACATCGCCGCTGGCGAGGTACGGGGTCGGAATAAAGTAGCCGTCGATGCCCTGGGCCGGCTCATCAATTTCGTGGCTCCGCAGCTGGGACAGTACCAGCACGCCCGCCCTTCCGCTGAGCCCACCGCCCCCGAAGACTCCGACGCCGCTCTTTCCTCAGCGACGCCCCAAAAGGCCCCCCCAGGATCGACAGTAGTGGTCCCACCTCCGGCCACTCTGCCGGTAGTCGGTGCAGAGCTTTCCCCGAACGCACCCGCGCCGGTTAATCCCAAGTTGCTGGAGCTTTTGGACAACTTCATTTCGGGCGCGCGATCCGGCTCGGCGGGCATTTTCGGAATCTTCACCCTCATCCTCATCGTTCTTCTCCTCTTCAAGACCGTCGAAGATACCTTCAACGAAATCTGGGGTGTCCGGAGCGGCCGGTCGCTGATCATGCGAGTCGTGTACTATTGGACGGTTCTGACGCTCGGCGCGGTGCTGTTCTTCGCGTCTGTGACATTACTCGGCGCCGGCGCATTCATCAGCGTGTTTAAAGAAGCGACTCAGAAGCTTCCTTTCTCTGCGCAAATGGCCGTGCTCCTCCAGTGGTCGGTACCGGCATTTTCGTTTTCCCTGCTCGTGGTGTTGCTAACCGCGTTTTACCGCGTGATTCCCAATACTCGCGTCTACTGGCGGGCGGCGTTCATGGGCGCGGTGGTGGTCGCCGCGTTGCTCATGCTAAACAACTTCCTGGCGTTCCTGTACGTGAAACGCGTGATCTTGGAGGAAAGCCTTTACGGATCCCTGGGCATTCTTCCCGTGCTGATGTTCGGCCTCTATATTTTTTGGCTGTATGTCCTGATCGGCGGCCAAATCAGCTACGCGGTGCAAAACGTGCACTTCCGCAACAGCCAGGCTGCTTGGAGCAGTTTGACCGAAACCATGCGAGAACGCCTGTCTTTGCTCGCCCTGCTGACCATCTGTCGGAGGTTCCAGGCCTGCCTCCCACCCGTCTCCGCCTCCGAGTTGAGCACGATGATCAAAGTGCCGACTCAGATCCTCAACGAATGCATCAACCGGCTGGTCGACATCAAACTGGTGACCCCCGTGCCGCCTCCACCGGATGCCGCGACGACGGAGCTGCTGTATCAGCCATCCCGTCCCCTCAACCGGGTCAGCCTTGGGGAATTTAAGCGGCTCGACGACAATCTCGGTGATGCCCCCGCCGGAGTCGCGCTGGAGGGACTCGACCCGATTCTTAACCGGTATGACGCCGCCCTGGATCGGCTGAGCGAACAGCCTTTTTTTCAAAAGAACCTCGAGGAGCTGTTTGCGGAGTTTGCGTTCGACGGTCCGCGTTCCCCTTCCAACCCGGCTGAAACCCGGAAGTAGCCGGGCGGGTGCGTTCGAAGCGTGACCCGAAGCCGAGACCCATCCGGAAAGACAACCGAACGGGACGGCGAGAGACGCAGGGCGGCGCCATCCCGCGCAACCGAGGGAGAAGGCGCTTCTCCGCGAGACCGGGATTGATCGACCTCACCGCCAGTGACGTTTGGAGGTTTCGACCGCGTTCTGTGACCCACTTCGCCCTTGCCACGCCGGGGGTGCAACCTAGCGTCCGACGTTTTCTCCCCATGATTTCCTGGATCCAGAAATACTTTCAGCATCACTTCCGCATCATCTTCGCCGTGCTGCTCGGGTTGTTGATCATCTCCTTCGTTTTCACGATCGGCCCGTCCGGATTGGGCGGCAGTCGCACCCCTCGCCAAATGCAACGGGAGTTCTTTGGTCACAATCTGAACTCCGAGGAAGAAGTTCGCCGCCTGACCGGCGATGCCGAGTTGAGTTTCCGGCTTAACCCCACGCAGGGCTATAACTCCCTCGGCGACTACGTCCAGCAACGGGTCGCGGCCTTGCATCTGGCCGACGAACTTCACCTCCCTCCCACCGCCCAGAGTGAAATTGCCGATTTCATCAAGCGCCTGCCTTCCTTCGCCGGCGCGGACGGGCAGTTCGATGCGACGGCCTACAAAAACTTTCGTGACAGCCTGAAGGGGAACACGCAGTTGACCGAAGCCGATATCAGCCGGGTGCTCGCGGATGATATCCGTGCTCAAAAGGCGCACCAGCTTGTCGCCGGTCCCGGTTATGTTCTGCCGACCGACGTCCGGCAGCAGCTCGTGCGGGCCGACACCACCTGGACACTCGCCACCGCGACGGCGGACTATGCGAGCTTCACGCCCGAGGTGAAACCGACCGAAGCTGAGCTCACAAAATTTTTCGAGGACAATGGTTTTCGCTATGAGATACCGCCCCGGGTGGTGGCATCCTACGTTGGCTTTCCTTCGAGCGACCAGCTGAATGCCGTCACCGTCACCGAAGCAGAAGTACGCGCTTACTATGACGCGAACCCGGTTCGTTTTCCCAAAGCCCCGGCCGAAAAGGCCGCGACACCCGCGATCCCGACCCTGCAGACCGATGCGAACGCCGACTTCGTGGTCGTACGTCCTCAAGTGGAGTCCGCCTTGAAGTTCGAGCGCGCGCAAAATCTCGCCCTCAAAGCAGCAGTCGACTTCGTACTCTCCGTTCACCAGGGGAAAGTAGCTCCCGGGCCCGCGCTTGATGCGTTGCTCGCCGCGCGCAAACTCACCGCCCAACCCCTCACTCCCTTCAACCGTGAGCAGGGACCCGCTGAACTGGGTGGTTCGCCCGAGATCGCCGACGTCGCCTTTCGACTCAACGCCGAGCGTTACTATAGCGACGCGTTACCCACCCCCACAGGCGCCGCGATTCTCTTGTGGAAGGAAACCCTTCCCTCGCAGAAACCGCTTTTCACGGATGTCCGCGCCAAGGTGGCGGCTGATTATGTCGAAAACGAGAAACAGAAACGTTTCGTCGAACTCGGCCGTACTTTGCACACGCAACTCGAGACCCGTCTGAAAGCTGGCGATACCTTTGAGAAAGCCGTGGGCGCGCTGCCGTCCGCGAACGGTTTGAAGATTGAGGCCAAGACACTCGCGGCCTTCACCCCTCGCACTCGTCCGCCCGAGTTGGATTCGTCCGTGTTGGGCGCGCTCGATCAGCTCGAGAAAGGTCATGTCTCGGACATGATCGTGACTCCCGAGAAGGGGATTTTCGTCTATGCCGTCGACAAGCAGGCCCCGGTGTTGAGCGAAACCAATCCCCAATACGCCACGACGCGTACGCAGCTGGGCGCATTCACGGCCCGACTCACTTCCGCCTCCATCCTCAGCGAACTCGTCGAGAAGGAGATCAAGCGGACAGAGCCAAAAGTGGAATAAGGTCCTCTTCGCTGCCGGCCGGTTCTGCGGAAAATCCGGCAGCCAGAAAGCAACGTGATCCGGTCGCGATCCCTTGGTGACACGACCGCCTATCCCCTGCTCGAACCGTTCCGCATGTTTTGACTCGTCGCCGGCAGGGGATTGGGCGTGAATCGCCAAGCCTGCCGCCTGTCCGGTCGACAATGAATGACCTCGTTCGCCGCAACTTTTCACCGGTGAGCCCGTCTCTCCCGCACATCCTGCAACCTTCACCAGAACCCTTTCGCCAGTCGGCACAAAATCAGTAACTTTTCGGCCACCCGCCGTGTTCCCTCTCTATCCTTCTTCGATTTTATCTGTCATGCCTCGCTTCAACGTTCGTGCCGCTTCCGTTCTTTTCACCTGTCTCGCGCTTTCCGCTACCGCTCGCGCCCAGAGCCTGTCGCTCGCTCCGCCGAACGCGCCCCCGTTAACCCTCGAGGAATGCATCGCCCGCGCGATGCGCAAAAACTTCGATCTGCAAATCCAAGGTTACCAAACCGACCAGGCTCGCGAATCGCTCGTCATTGCTCAGGCAGCCTTTGACCCGGTCCTCACGGCTTCCCACAACCGATCGCTGAATCAGGCCGCCACGGCCACCAGCACCTTGGACGGCACCGTTCGAGCAGGCCCACGTAATGACAATACCAACACCCGCGTAGGTGTCACGGAACTGCTTCCGATCGGCACCGTGGTGGGACTCTCGACCGGCCTCACCCGCGGCGCGACCAACTCGAGCAACGCGCTGCTGAATCCGACGTTTGGTAACACGATTACGGCGACGGTGAGCCAGCCGCTCCTGAAGAACTTCGGCACGGCGGTAAATCGCGCGGGCCTCGAGCGCGCCAAGCTGGGGGTCGGCGTTGCCTCACTCAATTACAAGACCCGCGTCCTGACGGTCATCCGCGACACGGAAAACGCCTACTACAATCTCGTCTCGGCTCGAGAAACCCTCCGGATTCGACTGCTCTCGCTCCAGCTCGCGCAAAAACTCGTGGACGAAAACACGGCCCGCCGGGTGGCGGGGCTGTTGACCGATCTCGATGTGTTAAGCGCCGAAGTGGGCGTCGCGAACGCACGCCGTGCTTCCATCCAGGCGGAACAAACCGTGCGCAACGCGGAAGACTCCCTCTTGGGTTTGTTTACGCCCGATAATTTCGATTCGCGCCCCGGCGAGGTTACCTTCAGCCCGGTCAACGAACCCGCGCCTTCGTTCCCGGTTTCCTACAAGCTCGCGCTTGAAAACCAACCCGATTACTTCGCGCGCCAAGCCGCGGTAAAGCAGCTCGAAATCGACCTGGCCTCGGCAAAACGTAATCGGCTTCCCCAGCTCAATCTCGACGCCTCCCTCGGCTACAACGCCACCGACAGCTCGTATACCGATGTCGTCAATTCTCTCCCCAATCGCCACGGCAACAATTGGCAGATTGGCCTGAGCTACAACATGCCGTGGCGCATGAAGGCCGACAACGCTCGTTACCGCAGCACGTTCGCCAGCCTCAACTCGCAGAAAACCGCTCTCGCCCAATACGAGCAGACGCTGCTCATCCAGGTTCGCTCCGCGATCCGCGCCGTCGAAACCAACATCGCCAGCGTCGAAATCGCCGCCAAAGCCACCGAGCTCAGCGCGAGACAATACGAACTCCAAAAGGCACGCTTTGACCTCGGTCTGTCCACCAGCCGCGTCGTGTTGCAAGCGCAGGACGATCTCGAGGGCGCCCGCGTCGCCGAACTCTCTGCGAAGGTCACCCTGCGCGCTGCGATCGCCGAGCTTCATCGTCTCGAGGGCACTTCGCTCCAGCGTTTTAATATCAACCTGCCGTACTGAGGTGAGGTACTCAGGTAGCGGTGGAGCGAGCCTGAGATCCGCTGCCGTCGTTTGCCTCGCTGGATCAGCGGGCTCTTTGGCAATGCCCTAAGCGTCGCCTTGATTGTGTTCACCGCGGTCCTCTCACTGGCGCCGTGATTTTTCTCCGGCTCGTTCTGTGGATTTGGTTTTTCAGTGCGCTGGGGGTTGGGCATTTTCTCCTGCTGCAACGCCTCCCCCCTCTTGCGATCCAAGGCATCATCTTCGGGCTGACGACACTGCTGTTGCTGGCGTACTTTCGCGTTGAAGCCCTTCGTCGCGCCATCGACGAACTCCCGGTTCGAGCGCTCGTTTTCTTCCACGTAACGCGGTTCGTGGGCTTTTATTTTCTGCATCTTTATTCGCTCGGCGAATTGCCCTACGAGTTCGCGGTTCCCGGGGGCTATGGAGACATCATTATCGCGACCCTGGCGCTGGCCGTGCTCTTCATTCCCATGCCCGAAGCGCGCCGCTCTCGCGCGATCTATATTTGGAACGTCATCGGTCTCGTGGATATCCTCCTCGTGCTGTTCTCGGCCGTTCGTTTGGGCCGTGACGACCCGTCAGCCATGCGCGCCCTCACTTATCTTCCCCTGAGCCTCCTGCCCACCTTCCTCGTGCCGGCGATCCTTGCCTCCCACGTGATAATTTTCCGCCGGCTGAAAAAGCTTCCCGCGGCTCCCTAAAAACCTGTTCCGAATCCGGGCTGCGGCCGATTTCGGCGACGCCTCCCGGGAAATCATCGCCTCACGCTGACAGA